>NZ_JBYIVZ010000091.1:0-20408 GCF_057710365.1 Streptomyces sp. bgisy027 | reverse complement strand
TGACGGCATGCCGGGCAGGGTGCGAAAGATCATTGATGCGCTTCGGGAGCCCGCCCTCCGGTTCGTCGTCAGGAACAACTGTGAAGCGGAGCAGTGGTACAAGCAGCTGAAAGTGTCCCTACTCGCCCAGGCGATGCTGCACAGCGCATACGCGAACGGTACGGCGGATGCGCGTCGCTGGTGCGCGCGGTTGGCAGGCCGGCTCACTCGGGTTCTGCTCGGGCCGATGGATACCCGGGGGGCCCTGTCGATGAGCTTCGACGCGGGAGAGATCCTCGGGGCGACTGACACGGTGGTGACGCGGGCAACCGGACTGCCCGCGCGGGGCGGATCCATCTTCGTCGACCGCACGGATCAGCGGAGCCGTCTCCGCGCGGCGCTGGACGATCAGGTCACCTCCGTCATCGTGGTCAGTGGCCCGGCGGGGATAGGCAAGACGGCACTCGTGCGCGAAGTGCTCGCCGACTTGGGCTGGGGCGATCCGGACGACGAGGCCTCGGCGGTGCGCTGGCACGACGCCACACCGTATGGCGAGATCGGTGTGCCGACCCTGATCGAGGACATCGAACCACCTGGGTCGGGCCAGGTAGCCGGCCCCTCTGCACGGGCACGTCTGGAGATCGCCCTGGACCGCATCGACGGCACCCGGCCGGTGATCGTGATCGACTCGGCGGAGAACCTCCTCAAGGAGGGGCACGTCCTGCGCGACTCGGAGCTCGACCTGGCACTGGAGGCTGTGCAAGGCCGACCGCACTCCCTCGTCAAGGTCGTTCTCGTGACGCAGCACGCGCCCGAGGCGACGACAGGCGTGGCGTGGACGGACACGGCGTGCCCGATCAGCCTCGAGGGCCTCGAACCACCCTCGCTGCGGGAGCACTTCGCCATGCTCGACCGGAGCGACAGGTACGGCCTGGCTGCCCTGCCGGAGGGCGACCTGCGGCACATTCACGGCCGGCTGGCCGGCAACCCACGGCTCGCTGAACTGCTCTATGCGGTCCTCAGCAGTGATCCGCCGGGGCTGAAGGTCCATCAGATCCGAGCGTGGCTGTCTTCTGTGCCGGCGAGCGAGGTGCATCAGCTCCTGGTGCACCGGTTCGTCGACCACCTTCCCTCCGGACAACAGCGGGTGGCGGAAGCTCTGGCGGCCCTCGGCATCCCGGCCTGCACCGAAGCCGTCATCGCCGTCCTGAAGCCGTATGTGCCGGCACCGCAGATCGAGCCGGCCCTGCGCGCGCTCGTAGCGGCCCGTCTCGTCCTGGAGCGCCGGGACGGCCGCCGGTATCTGCGAAAGACCGAGATCGGAGCGGTCCTCAGCCGCCTGGCTGATGGTGACCGATGGACGGACGAGGGCGAGCCGCCCACTCGGCGCGGCCTGCTCCTGCGAGCGGCCAAGGTGTTGCAGTTCATGCAGAAGGACGAGGACGACGTTCACGGCATTGTCGACCTGGACATGCACTTCGCGCGAGTCGACGTCTGGCTGCGGGCCGGAATGCACGACCAGGCACACAGCCTCATCGAGTCGATGGACGATCTGGTGCGCCTCTGGGGAAGCGGGGCAGAGCTGCGTACCCAGCGGGAAGCCGTGCGTGGCCGGCTGGGTGACGATCGAGAGGGCGAGTTGATGAACCTCGCCGCACTGGGGGACATCTACTCGTACAGCGGCGATTTCCCCGCCGCCCAGTCGGCCTACAGGACCGCGCTCACCATCGCCAAAGAGGACCAGCACCGTGAGGCGATACGCCGTATCCACATCAACATGGGCTTCATGTTCTGGGAACACGACCACCTCGCGGAAGCCGAGAAGCACTACGGGTGGGCGTTGGGGCTGGCCGGCGAGGACGACGACGGTTGCGACCGTGCTGCCGCATTGATCGGACTGGCCGACTGCCGACAGCGGCAGGGCGATTACCGACACGCTATCGGGGATGCTCTGTCGGCTTTCGGAGCCGCCCGCGAGGCTGATCCCGGACTGGCGTCCGACGCCGCGCTGAGGCTGACCCTTTGGTACGCCGAGCTGAACGAGATCCGGGACGCGCTGACGATGCTGGCCAGATGTGGCGAGCTGATCACAGCCCGCCCCGAACCTTCGGCACGGGCGGACCTCCTCAACGCGACGGCCAACCTGCACCTCTATCGGGACAGGTACGGCGAGGCACGATCGGCGGCCCGGCAGGCAATCGACATAGCGCGCGACCACCGTGATCCGATCAACCTGCGACGGGCCCTGACCGTACTGGCACTCGCTCACGTGCACATGGACGATCTCCCCGCGGCCCGAGAGGCGATCGAGGAGTCGGCCCGCTACCGGGTGGCCGGCCGGGAAACCGTGGAACTCGCTCTGCGGGGGATCATCGCGCACCGCTCCGGTCTCGTAGGCACTGCGAGGGATCTCTTCCAGCAACTCCACGACGAGACGAGCCATCGCACCACAGCGGACAAGAACGACCTGCCCGCCTGGGACTTCACCGGGATCGCCCGGTGTCACTCGGTCCTCCTCAACGACGCGGATCCTGCGACGGCGCTGGAGGCGTTCCGTCGGGCACGGCCGAAGCCCGCTGAGCGGACACCCGGGCTGGACGACCGGTTGAGGTTCATGGTGGAGACCCTTGCCCATGGCGACCCGCGCCTCGAGCCGGTGCTCACGGAGCTGGCTCGCATCCGACCAGGCCGCGCCGGTTAGTTCTCGAACCAGCCCTTCTCCTGTGCCAGCATGATGGCCTCCAGGCGGGTACCGACGCCGATCTTCTGGTAGAGCGCCCGCAGCAGCCGGTACATCGCCCGCTCCGAGTAGCCGGTGTCCAGTGCCAACCGCGTCACGGTCCAACCGTCGGAGAGCCGGCGCAACCAGGCGATCTGCTCCGCGGAGGGAGCCGAGCCGCGTGGGACCCGACCGCCGCGGCCGGCCACCAGGAGAGCGGCCACGTTGGCCGGCATGACGGCCTCGCCATTAAGGGTCGCGGATACCGCCCGTTGTAGCGCCGAAGCCGTCGCCTCGCGCGCCACCACCGACCGGGCACCGGCACGCATGGCTCGTACGCCCAGTGAGGCGTCGTCAGCGGACGGCAGTGCGACGACGAGTGGACGGGGACGCAGGCTGCAGAGAGCGGTCAGCTGGTCCACGTCCTCCGCGGAGTGGAGGGTCAGCAGCACCACCCCGCCCGGGCGTTCACGCAACCAGGCTTCGGCGTTCGCGGGCTCCTCCACGAGGTGCCCCAGGCTCGACAACGACGCTGCGACGCCACGCCGGAACATCGGCAGGGGGTCCAGGACCGCGACATGAACGGTTGCCGTGACCTGCACCTCCCTGTGCCCCTCGCTACCTGCCGGAACGGCAGCCGACAGCTTAGGGTGAGGCAGGAACCCGCCAGCGGACGGTCATGGATGCGCACGATCCGTCATGGACCCGCAACGCTGCGCTCCCCTAGCGTCGGACCGTCCGACGACGCTTGGGGGAGGCGCGCGTGGTCTACTTCGATAATTCTGGTCGCCGCATCCATCGGCGCGTCCGGCGCCGTACCCCACCGGCCGATAGCGGAATAGACGACGCCAAGACCCGCTACATTCGCCAGGTCGCAGCGGAGAACCCCAGATTCACGCCCGACGAGGTGTACGCAGAGATCTACTACGGCCGGGGCCGCCACGACATTCCCAAGCACATGGTGCGCAGGGTCCTCGGAAAGCCTCGCAGCAAACTCTCGCTGTGGCCCTTCGGCCGTTGACGATCGCCTGGAAGCCGCACTTGAGAACGGCGTGGTGGATGTGCTCCGCAATGGTCATGCCGACCGAGTACGCCAGCCACCGGCCTCGCTAGCCAGCCGAACCACGAACTCGTGGGTGCCATCTACCCGTCACACCGTGGGCGAGGAGTTGACCACGGCCACGATCTCGTCTCGGCACCAGCATCCTCGTCTGCCAGCGCAGTGCGGAGTCCGCCACCACAGTCCTGGACCACCGCCTGAACCGAATCTTCCACACCGGGGATGTGGCTGGTTGACGGGTGGCCGCCTCACCGCGTCGGAAACCGCTACTAGTGGGGCGGCCTCATGCCACCTCTCGAGCCGATCTCATCACCAATGTGTAGCACCCTCGCAGCATGGACCACGCCTGGGCGATCGAGAAGCTCGACGACGCGAGTGCAGTGACGAGAGCCATGCATGTCGTGGGTCGAGAGCGGTAGCTTCCTCAGCGAAGACCCGAACTGGACCAGCACTATCACGTAGCCCTTTGCCGCCGACGCCATCGCCAGGCCGCCAGCCAGCCTCTTCGATAGGGCTGCCAGCTCTTCGGCCGATACCAGAGATCGTCCCGGCAGACGTCGGTGAACTCACGTTGCCGGGCAACGACAGAGTTCACCGCGTCCGCCACCGCGTCGCGGCTTGACTCCAGCCCGAGATCCATCACTGCGCCGTGCGCGGTGAGGACCTGGTCGGCGGCCTCAAGCGGCCCAGGGTTGGCCACCAGGCGGAGGTCCAGGTACGCCTGGAGCAACTCACCATGGTGAGCACGCTGGTCCCGCAGTGTATGCAGAGCCAGCCGTTCTGCTTTGAACGGCGCGAGAACGAGGTTGCGCTTCAGGCCTTTCAGGGATGTCGAGTACATCTGACTCCAGGTGCACCGATGTGAAGGCCAGGTACGAGTCCGTCACTGCCGCCTGGAACCGCGCGTACACCTGACGCCGCTCATCTCGACTGCCCAGCCGGAGGCCAACTTTCGACTGGCGCCTCTTCGTGAGGACGGAAGCCACTGTCTTCGCGGCCGCGGACGCGGCGACGCTGCTCGGATCAACCACCGAGCCATTCTGCCTGCCACCAAACACCGCCGCCCGGCAACGGCGCGTCACAACACCGTCACATCACCGCACAGTTGGCGCACACGCAGCCATAATGCTCTCGCCAACACCGTCGTTGGGGGGAGACGCAGTGCCCACCTACAGAGAAGTGCAGACCGCGGTCAGGGTCGAAAAGCTCCGCATCTGGTTCGCCTGGATCTGCGGGAACTTCATTCTCCTGGTAATCGCATACGGCACTCGCAACGTATCCATCCTCAGCGTCATCACGCAGGTGCTGCTCGTCGCCGGGTTCCTTGCCTTGACCGTCGCCCTCTTCCGCATGACCAGCGCGCTGAACCGTAAGGCCGCAGCCGCCCGCCGCGAGGTCCTCGGGGACATGTGAGGCCACTCAGCGCTCTGCTGGAGCAGGCCGACCACGAGCAGCCCGGCGGGTGGTGAGTCGCGAGGGAGTGCTGCAGGGCTGGGATCTTAAAACCCGTCGCCGTCTTGTGGACATCGACGCAGGCCTGTTCTGGGATCCTGCCAAGCAGGGCATTCCCCAGCTATGGGGTGGCGTTCTGTATATCGCCACCAAGCATGGCAACCTGCACGCGATCCGCCTCGAGGACCCCTCATGACCACGTCGGCCGCCGAAACATCCCCTTATCGACGCCATCGGTCCAGGCGCCGACGCAGCCTGGCCAACGGTGTGGGGGCAGCGTCGGCACTGGCCTCGTCGAGCCGACGGCGGTCGCGTTCACGGTTGGCGGCGATTTCCGTGTCCGAGTAGCGTCGGCTCCAACGGATTTCGCCCTCGCGGATCCAGTAGTGGGACCGGCAAGGAAGCGCCCAGTTCCCGATCGAGGGGGCCAGGGACACCGTCTCGCCGTTGAAGGTGAAAGACCACTGCGCCGGTGACAGTGGTGTGATGACTTCTTCTCCGCAGCCGCAGCAGCACAGGTGACCGCAGGTGCGGTAGGAAATGGAGATGTACAGCACTCCCTGGTCCATGGTGGCCGGGAAGGTTTCGACGAATGCCGGGCGCAGGCGGCTGACAGCGGTCATGGAAGGTCCTCGTTGGCAATCTCGTTGGTGATCAGCGAGTAGGTGGCGAAGCCTTCATCGGTCGCGTCTGCGTAGGTGCCCAGGAAACGCTTCCAGCGATTGACGGAGAGGAGCGCGTTGAGGGCGTTGAGGTCTGCGGTCTGGATGTTGCGTGCATAGGCGTCGCGTTCGGGTGCCGGGGTGGGGATCCGTCCGCGTGCTTGTTCACGCCGTCCGGGCAGGCTTGTCGTCACGCGGAGCAGCCCGCTGAGCCGGCCGTCGATCTCCTCGATGCCCATGCCGACGTCGATGAACGGCACGTCGTGGGTCTCCAGGCAGTCCATGACGGCGGGTTTGCTCGCCGCGTCGTCAGAGGCGAGGAAGACGAAGGTCGCCCCGTCGAGGAGGGCGAGGTTGTCCTCGTCCAGGTACTGCTCGTGGGCGGTGATGTGCCGGTGCATGTGCGAGTAGAGGGATGCGAAGTAGGCGGCTTTGTTGGGGCGGCTGCGCAGTGTGTCGAGGGTGGGCGCGCCGGGTGCCCGGAAGGCGTTGTGGTTGTCGAAGCTGTCGCCGTCGATGAGCCGAATGGTGTCGACCTCGGTCTTGGCGACCTGGTCCAGGATGTAGCTTCCGGAGCCCCCCAGGCCGACGATCACGATGTGGTGGCCGCGGTAGCGGCGGTTGACCACGGCGAGGCCGGCGCGCGAGGTCGCGGTGTCCCGGTAGGCGAACGGGGTGTCGTCGTCGATCTCCTGCCAGGCCGCGCCCGGGGTGGGCGTGACGGCCGGGTCGATCGCCTGGGCCTGGTCGGCGATGATACGCGCGTAGGCGGTGACTTTCGTGTACTCGTCGGGGTATCCGGCCGGGCCCGGCTTGCTGGAGAGCATGAACTGCGCCTGCAGCCCGTCGGTGATGGCGCGGGCTTCGGGAGTGGCCAGCGGGAGCCGTCGGCCGTGCTCGTCGCACGGGGTCGATCCCGCGAACCAGATGCGGTGGTCGGTGCTGGAGACGAGACGGTCTCCGCTGACGGTCACCGGGTAGGCGAGGAAGCCGTAGTCGATGCTGCGCGTCTGGGTGACGTAGGGGATGTGACGGGCGATCAGGTGCCCCGCCTGCAGGACGACGTCGTATCCGTCGTCGAGCAGGCGCGACAGGTCCGGGTCACGAGCGAGAAGTGCGGTAGACATCGAAGACCATTCCGTTCTTGACCTTCACGCTGTGGCCGGCCGTCAGGCTGCCCGAGCTGTGTCCGTCGTGGCCGCGGCTGTAGCGGACCGTGTAGGTGTCCTGCTCGGTCGGCGGCTGGCCGGGGTAGGCCAGTTCGACGGCCTGCTCGAAGGTGATCTCCTTCGCCTCCCAGCCGTACGAACGGGCGTTGACAGTGATCAGGACGGGATGGTGTCCGTGTTCGTCATGTGCCATGGGGTTCCTCCTGTGATGTGCGGTGTCCTATTGGCAGGTCGCCAGGAGCGGTCACTGCCGTCGGGGACTATGACGGCCAGACAACGGGGATCGTCTGCGTCGTGCGGCCCGTGTCCTGGTTCTGGTTGTCCGCCGTCGCCGTGACGGCTTTCCCTTCTCCGGCCCGCCGCAGCGGGCCGGAAGATGCGAGAGGCGGGCGCGAAGCCCGCCTACTTGCTCTTCTTCGAGCCGCGCGACGCGCGCTCGTTCACCGTCGTCGACGGGTTCCTGAGTACCGTCGACTGCTTGACGAACCGGCCCGTGATCGCGCTCCGGCCTCGCTTCCCGCCTGATCCGCTCGCTTTGCTGGACTTGCCGGACATGAAGAACCTCCTGTCCCAGAGGCCTCGGAGGCCTCTGCTGCCTGCAAGCAGTGCAGCACGGACAGCCTCACTCAGGCAACATTTTTTGAGAGACAGTTTTACTGTCATACATCTGCTCAAAGAGGCCGCCCGCTGCGGGGCGGCCTCTTTGCGGACCGGCTGGGCTCTACGCCGTGGGATCCGCGATGACGCCGAGGTTGATGAGCCGGTAGTTCATGGCCATGTCGCTCATTTCGAAGTACACGGCCATCAGGCGCACCAACTGCTGGGCCGTGCGGAACTCGGCGTCGCGTGCCGCGCGGCGCACCAGGGGCTCGGGGGCCAGCAGGGCGGCGGCGAAGCGGTTAGCCTCCATCTCCTCGCGGTCGGTGGCCATGCTCGAGACCGTGTCACGGAAGTTGACCCGGGTGTCGGTGTCCAGGATCAGCGGACGACCGCGATGCAGGCGCAGATGCCCGAGCTCATGCGCCACGGTGAAACGCTGCCGGTTGACGTGATGCTTCTGGTTCACGCCGATGACCTGCTCGCCTTCGCGACGCAGCAGCATGCCGGAGACGTCGTCCGGCATGTCCTGCGGCAGGACGATCACGCCCAGCTTCTCGGCAAGCTGCACGGGGTCGATGGGCGCCTCGGCGATGCCGAACTCCGCCAGCAGTGCCCGCGCCTCCGCGTCAGACCTGGCCATCGCGTGTCCTCCGGTCGACCGCCGTCGCAAGGGTTGCCACCGTGTCCGCGAGATACTCCGGCAGCTCGGCCACGTGACCGGGCTCCTCCAGCCCCGGCAGGAGATCGGCCGGTTTCACTCCCAGAGCCGCGGCCAGACGCACCAGCCGGTAGGGCGGCGGAGCCTGCGCACCGGACTCGATGTTCGTGATCGACCCGCGCGTCAGTCCCGTCTTCCGGGCCAGCAGTTCCTGCGTCAACCGGGCCCGCGCCCTCGCCCCCCGGACCCTCCGTCCGATCTCAGCATTGAAATCCCGCTCAGCGTCGTCCACACGACTCCCCACGATGACAGCCACACTGACATTCCAACTTAGCCCACCCTCACCAAGACCACCACAGCGGCGTCCCGTCCCCGGACGGAAAACCCCACTCGCCTCGCCCCAGCAGCGCTCACCGGAAGACTGCTTCGGCGGTCGCTCCCCAGGCAGAGGCGCTCTTCCACCACCCTGCACCGCGATCTACTGTCGTTTTCATGGCCAACGGGGTGTTTCACACCGGGCACGGCATCGAGATCAACCTGACGTACGAGGACCTCGACAACCCGGACTACGCCGGGCTGCTGGAAGAGATCACCCAGCCCGTCGGGCAGCGGCCCCGGGACCTGCTGCAGTGCCTGAAGGACTACCGGGGCGAGGAGTGCCAGTGCGCCCTGGCCGGCAAGACACCGTGGATGTTCGTACGGCGCCAGCGCAGCAACGGCCACGTGACGTGGGTGGCGGCGCACCTACCGCTCACCCACGCGGCGACACCGCAGGAGAGCGACAAACACAAGGCGATGAAGGAACGGATCGCGCGCACCGCCGCGCGGCACGGACTGGAAGTGCAGACCGAGGCCCGGTCGCAGGACGGGCGGGTCATCACCGATGTGCTAGTGACCGGAGCAGGCGCCCGCGTCGGATGGGAGGCCCAGTACTCCCCCATCACCGCCAACACCGTACGTCGGCGCTCCGCCAAGGCCCGCGAGCGCAACATCGCACCCCTGTGGGTCACCGCGGACGACACGTCCGCTCTCATCGACCGCGCCCCCTGGACCCGCGTCGACGACGTGCCCTGGCAGCGGATCGTCTCCCCGCTGGCCCTCATCATCCGCGGCGGGGTCCGCCACCTGCAGATCTGGAAATGCACTCCCAGTAGCGAGCGTCCCTGCCCCGAGACCGGCAGCACCTGCGGGAAGTGGCACAGCGGCTGGTTCCTGCCCGCCCTGTGCCTGCCCCAGGAACGCGCCACACAGCTGGACGAACTCATCGTCACCAGCGCAGACGGGGAACACCTACCGGTACGCTCCCGCAACCGGCACGATGCCCGGCGTGCCTCCTATCTGTGGGCCCTGGCCAGTGACGTCCGGCGTTGGCGCGAGATCACCGGCGAAACCGATGTCCCGCCCGAGTCCGGAACAGCCGACGACGAGCCAGTCACCTACACCGAACGGGAACTCGACAGTTCCTGTCGCTACGGAGAGGAAGGCCCTCACACCAACGGCCCGCGCCCGCACCGGGACCTGAGCTCGGCGACCGGCCTGCACACTTTCGACCACGCCCCCGACCAGAGCCTGCTCCAGCCCAGCAGGCCTATTGCTTTGCGCCTCACTGCGCGCGAGCGCCTGATGGTCGCTGCGGACCTGAAGTGCCCGCCCTGGGAGATCGGTCCCTGCATGCTCTGCGCCACCCCCATCCACCGTTACGGCCCCCGCAGTCCCATGGCCTGTCCCGCCTGCCGTCTCATCTCCCGGAGTCGGTAGGCAAGGTGCCCGTGCCGGCTATGCCGCCTCCACAACCGATTCGAACTGGAGCGGCAGATTGAGCTCTGTCTCCAGGTTGAAGACGGCGTCCATCACAGATCTCAGGCGATCCGGAGCGTCAGGCATGACGTGAGCATAGGTCTGAAGAGTGATCTTCGGATCCCGATGCCCTAGCCATTCAGCCATGTCCGTCACGGGCACCCCTCTGGCGAGCCCCGCCGAAGCAAAGAAGTGGCGCAGCCAGTGCGTCGTGATCTTCCTTGTTATGCCTGCTGCTTTCCTGGCGTTGCGCCACAGCCGGTCCACCAGCGAGTACATGAGGATGTTGGTCCGCCCGACGTTGGCGAAGAGGTAGTCGCCCCCCATGCGGTTCAGTCCCTTCTCCACACGGAAGGTGCCATACAACCGCAGGTGCTCCTTCACCTTCGCCTCGATCGTCCGTGGAAGCGGCACGGCACGCCCTTCGTCATGGTCGCGCCACTTGAGATGGCGGATAGTGTGGGCTCGCCCACGGCCCTTGGTGATGGCCTGCTGCCGCTTGGTCTTCGGCTCCTCGTTCACTCCGTCCTGCGTGATCTGACGATCGACGTAAAGAGTGCCGGCTTCAAAGTCGAACTGCTGCAAGGTCACAGCGGTGGCTTCGCCGACCCGCAGTCCGCACCCCGCCATGAGCCAGACCAACAGCTGATACGGGCCCGGCAGATGAGCCGCTATCGCCGCGATCTCGGCAAGGGTCGGAAGCCGGATGGTCTTCCTTGCCCTGCGCTTGACGCGCTGACGGCCGGTCCTCACGTGATGGCACGGGTTCTTGGTGATGTAGTCGTTGGCCACGGCGTAGCTGAAGACGCCGCTGAGCGTCTCGTAGCGGTTGACCGCAGTTGACTCTTCGTAGCCACGTTCCTCGACCATCCACCGGAGCCAATCCTTCAAGTCCCTGGGCTTCACAGCCCCGATGGGCTTGCTCGTGAAATACGGTTCCACGTGCAGCCGCAGGCTGGTCTCATACTGATATCGGGTTCCGCCAACCCGGTCGCCAGACTTGATGAACTCCCGGTACACCGCCACCAAAGGGGTCAAGAACCCAGTTGGTGCAATGTAGGTTCCGAGGTCCTTCTCACGTTCGACCTTGGCCGCGAACTTGTCGGCCGGCCCATACTTGTCGAAAGACTTCTCCCGCTGGCGCCCCGTCCTGCCGCCAGGCTCCCGGTATCGCACAGTCCACGGGTGGCCGCACCTACTGGTGACACACGGATAGTGCGTACTCTTCTCATCTTCCTTGCACTTTTGGAAGACCCGAGCCAAATTTCTCCCTTCTCAGTCGGAACTACGTCCACGGCTTAGCCGTACTTGGACTCCAAGTACGCGACGACATCTCGCTCCCGGAACCGCAGCAACCTTCCAACCTTCTGGGGCCTGATCCCCCAGGCCCGGTACTTGTTCTTGATCGTCATCTCGCTCACCTGCAACCACTCGGCGACCTCCGCCGGAGTCAGGAGTCGATAGCTTCCACCCTGCGGCATTCAAAACCATTCTGTCGTGCGGGACGGCTTCGCCGCCGAACTCAACTTCTGCGAACACCCCCAATGGTCGTCACAATCGCCGGTTTCGCTAACCGGCCCTCGTGGTATATGTTGCGCCCCCGCACAGGACGCCTCGCGGACCGTCCCCCGCCGAAGAGCGCAGGTGGGCCGATACGACCGGAGGCGGAGGATCGCGTCGTCCGTCACGAACACCAAAGACAAACCCGGCCCCTCCCCTCTGAACTGGTGTTTCCCGGGACGTTGTACGTTGACATGTCCCCAGCGCAGGTTCCAGTCTTCTGTAAACCTTTCTTGTCTGCCGTGGGCGAATGCCTGCACTGAAGACGCCGGGCACAGAAGCAACGAACAGCCTCAGTAATGGCGTTGGTATCGCCGCGCAGTTCGCACAGATTTCCAGACAGGAGATCGAGCTTCATCTGCTTGGGGCGAATTCCGATTTCGGCCTGATGGCACGGGCCGAATACGCCTTGTCGAGCAGGCCAATGTCCGAGGTCGCCACACTTCGCCAGGCACGCACAGGCGGTAGAGGACGAATGCCATCCGGCGGCACGGCACCCCCGGCCAGGTCATTCCGGTACCCGGGCTGCCTGATGCCGGGTGCGCTGGTCCCATCGCTGACCCCAGCCCGTCATGGGTTGCAACGCCCGAGCCGTGCGGAGTGCATGCGGTTCTACTCGCCCCGAGTAGGAAGGTCCCGCTTCCCCCGGCTCCCCGTGAGGCGGCAGGATCGGAGCCATGCGCATTCTAGTGATCGGCGGAACTTGGTTCCTCGGCAAGACCATTGCAGAGCAAGCACTCGCGAGGGGGTGGGCCGTCACGACCTTCAACCGTGGGCGATCCGGCCCGGACGTCGAAGGAGTCGAGCCAGTCCGCGGTGACCGTACAGTCCGGAAGGACTTGACGCGGCTCGCAGGACACGGTCCGTGGGACGCCGTGATCGATACATCCAGCTCCGACCTAGCGCCCCTCGATGTCCTCTTGTCCACCACGGCGCTCCGGGCAGCCGCGCACCGGTGGGTCCACATCTCGACCGTGTCCGTGTATGAGGGGTGGCCGCACCGAGCGTTGACGGATGCCTCGCCGTTGCTGGAGTGCCCGGCGGACGCGGACGAGACGTATGGATACACGGGCGAGGACGGCAGCCCCACCACCTACGGGTTCCAGAAGGCAGGTGGGGAACGAGCCGTCACAGACGTCTTCGGGAACGCCGCGGTGCTCGTTCGGCCGGGTGTGATCCTCGGGCCCGGTGAGTACGTCGGCCGTCTGCCTTGGTGGCTGAGCAGGGCCAAGCGCGGCGGGCGCATCGTGGCCCCGGCCCCGGCTGGACAACGTATCCAGCCCGTCGATGTTCGGGACGTCGCGGAGTTCGCGCTGGAACAGGCCGCGAGCACGGGCAGCGGCGGCTACAACGTCACCCATCCCGAGGGGATCACCTTCGCTGACTTCCTCGGCGAGTGCCTGGCGGTGACGGACAGCACGGGAGTCCCGGTGTGGGTGGAGCCGAACGTCCTGATCGAGCAGGGCGTGAAGCAGTGGACGGAGCTGCCGTTGTGGCGCACGCACGCCGGTGTGTGGTCGGTTGACTCAGGGCGTGCCCTCGCTGAGGGCCTGCGCTGTCGGCCGGTCGTTGAGACGATCCGGGACACCTGGGCGTGGCTTGCCCGAGATGGGCGTCCCGTGGACCACCCGCGGTGGGCGGAACATGGGATCGCCCCGGACAGGGAGGCGAAGATCCTCGCCTCCCTGTGATCAGGCTTCGATGGCGAGGAGCCCGACGTGCGGGCCGATCCGGTACGGCGGTGACACGTGGTTGAAGTCCTCGATCCGCTCCCGGAGTTGTCCGGGTAGATGGGCGCCGTGGTACGCCGGCCGAGTGAGGTGACGATGGACACGGGCGGTGCGGACCACGATGCCCGTCATCCGCTGATCGCGCGGAATCTCCCACACTGGTGTCAATGCCTCGGCGGCGCCGTCCACATCGTTGGCGAGGAGACGCGCCAACGCCAGATCGGTCGCCGCCCCGCCGAGAACGTGGGCGGACTGCGCATCCGTCGACTTCTGCGCGAGGAGGGTGAGCGCCTGTCGGGCGGAGGCCTCGGCCTGGCCGCCGTCGCCGATGATGAGCGCGGTGGTGCTGTTGGACATCGCCAATCGCTCGGCGGTGAACCCGAACTCGCCGCCCACCGTGTCGTGGAGCTCATCCACGCGGTCGCGGCCAGCCTCCTGGGAAAGGCGCATTGCGCGCTGTGCGGACGTGATGTCGCCGAGGTGGGCGTGAGCGCGTGCCTGAATCGCGTGTAGACGGCGCTCGGCGACATCGCCGAGCCCGCTGTAGCCCAGCGCGCGCTCGGCCTTCGACACGGCCTCGGTGGTGTCTCCGGCGTGGTAGGCGATATACGCCAGGCTCCCGTCCGCATAGGCGCGCAACGGGGTGAACCGGGTGCTCTCCCCGTACAAGGCTGCAGTGCGGGCGAACGTCCTTGCATGGCTCAGGTAGCCGAGATCGAAGGAGGCGGAGGACATGATCGCCGCCACCTGGCCGCTGAGGATCAACAGGACTTGGCGCTGCGCGGGCACCTCCGTGCGGTCCTTCTGGCGGTCCACCTTCTGGCGTAGTTCCTCAGCCTCGTCAAAAGCCGTCACCGGCGCGAGTCGGTGGTACCTCCGTGCGAGGCCGAAGACCCGGTCCTGGAGCTCGTCGATGGTCGTATCAGAGATGGATGCGCCGGCGGATGCGTCGGCGCCCTCATGGGCTTCACGTGCAGTCATTCCGATTCGCTCTTCCAGATCCAGGTCGTATGCGGGTACCTGGGAACCGATGACCTTGGACGGATCCGCAAACAGTTGCTCCGCGGTGTAGCCCTGAAACATGCGCTCAAGAATCGCGCACGTATCCGCGCCGGGGAGGCCCACGAGCCTGCCGGCTGTCCAGCGCCGAAACTGAGGCTCTCCACAAGTCGGGAGGTTGGGGTTCTGGCCGAACAGTTCCACGCCGGTCTCTGTGAACCGCGCATTGAACTTGCGGTACGTCAGCCGCTCCTGGTCACACAGCAGCTTGAGCAGTGTGTTCGGTTGGCCGCTCATACCGCCCCACTCTCCGGCGCCGTTCACCCAGCGCGTCCTCGGATCGGTTCCTTCTTGGGAAGGGGATACCTCCGGCTCCCTGCGTGGCAACACGCCCCGAGTAGAAGCAACTTCAAAGCTACCCCGATGCTATGACGGTCACTCAGAAGTGCCTTAGAGGCACCCGTGAAGGACATGGCGGGGCTACGGGGAGAGGGAGAACTCTGATCGGCAACCCCGCGGGCGGGGCTTCCTCTCCCCGCTCCCCGACCGAGGCGTGACGATGACAACAGCAGACACCACGCAGGAGAAACCCACCGCCCCCACCATCTCCGAGCCCGCCGCGGCCGTCGCGAACGTGCTGTGTCCGGACACGAGAGGCCGTGCGGTGAACGATTTCGACGTGTACGCGGAGGAGGAGATCGAGCCCGAGCTCCTCGGCGAAGAGGATGCGAGAGGGCTGACTCAGGACGGCAAACCTCACATCGCGACCCAGCATGAACGCGAGGCAGCTGTGACGACCTGGCTCCTCTGCTCTGCCCAACCCGAAGGCCGCGATCGAGTGCGGCAACAGTGGCGGGAGGGCGGCATCGCTCTGCTCAAGTGCGGTGCTGTCTTCGCTGCCGTCCGCATGAAGGGCCGCCTCGTCCGCGCGGCAGCCGGAGTCGACGAGAACAGCGAGCTTAAGAAGATTGACGCGTTCCTCGCTCGAGCGCTCTTCGGTGGCCCCGTCTTCGTCGACACGCACAGCGGCAATTACTACGCGCTCGTTCCTCCGAGTACGCAGCGACGCCGCGAGTGGGCCGCGCATCGGCACTCGCCCGAGGCCGAGTGCCTCGGACGCGACTCGTATCTCGGAGTGCCGCGAGCGGGGTTCACCGAGCCGAATCACCACTGGTGCTATTGGTCCGTTCCGATGGACGGCCCTGGTGATCTCTGCACCGTCGAGGCGATCTCGCAGCTCGTCACCGTCGGCCGGCGGCGACTCGCCATGAACCAAGGCGCGGCCTGTGCGTGACAGCGGGCCCGTTCCGATCGACGCGAAGACGATCCGCAAGGCCTATACGGACGTCCTCTGGGAGCCGTTCCTGCCGACGGCCGCGGAGCTCGACAAGACGTGCGAACAGCTCGCCGGGCATGTTGGGCTGCTGATTCCGGAAGTCATGGGGCTCGCCGCACGGATGCGTTCCGAGCGCTCCGGTATGCGGGCGATCGCGATTCATTGCCTCGTCCGTGCTCATCAGACGCTCGCGACGGACCCGGCTGCCGGCTCGCCTGTACGCGCGCACCACCTCTATGACCTCGCCACCACTGTCCGCGCGCTGTTGACGCTCTGGGAGCACCCCGGCCCGCTCGGCGAACCGACTGGCAAGGACGAGATCGAGGCGGCCGTCCGCCGGAGGATCTGCGGCGGCTGCTGCGAGCCGATAGAGGACGGTGAAGGCTTCGAAGAGGCCGTGTTCCTCGCGGAGTCGAGCGGCGGCATCCGCGGGTACCGGCACACGGACAGCTGCGCCGTCCTCGCCGCGCAGCGGCGAAGGCAGCTACGCGCGGTCTGAGCTGCCGCCCCGCCTCCCGATGTCCGTGCAGCCCGGAGTCGGGGCGGTTCGAAAGCCTCCTTTCCTGCTTCCCCGTCGGGGAGGGAGGCGCGCAGTCCGGCCGCCCGCTTTTCCCAAGGGTGGGCGGCCGGATCCGTTCACGAACACAGAAGGAGAGGCCAGCCCGTGGAGCGGCAATGGATCACCGGCGACTGCTGGCTCGGGTGCGAGGGCGACGGAGTACCGGTGATCTGGCTCGGCCCGGTCCAGTGGGACGGGCAACACGCCCCGTTCATGGCGTGCGAGCCGTGCCTCGACCGCCTCAAACGGCAGGCGCTCGCCTACTTCATGGCGCACCAGCCAGCCATCGCATGAACTCCCGGCGCGGGGAGCAAGGGACGACACCGTATCCCCCACGGCTCTTCACTCCTCCCCGCGCCGGGTCCCCCAACCCAACGGCTCCCAGGCGAAGGGAAGACGGCGTGCACCAGCTCGTTGCGACACCGTTCGGAGGGCGGCGCCTCATCCTGCGGCCGGGCAGCACCAAGGCCGTGCAGCTCCCACACACCAAGTTCGATGAACTGCGCACATTGGCAGCGGTACCCAACACGGTCCCGAAGTGGCTCGTCGACGCCGTCCTCGCGCAGTGGCACCTCGACCTGGCCGGCCAAAGCGCCGGTGAGGTCATCCTGTTCCGCGACGCCGGACCGTACGCGGTCAGCCGGGCGACGTGGGAGATCAACCTCGGCTGCGACTACGACTGCCCCCTCTGCTACCTCGGCAAGAAGCAGTTCGAGGGCCTGGACATGGCGGGCAAGCGGAGGCTGTTGGCCGTCATGCGCGACGCGGGCGTCATCTGGTTGCAGATCACCGGCGGCGAACCCCTCATCGACCCGGACTTCCCCGAGGCGTACCGCCTCGCACACGAACTGGGCATGCTCGTCGAGATCCTGTCGAACGGGTCCCGGCTGCACAAGGACCACGTCCTGAACCTCCTACGCACCTACCCGCCGTCAAAGCTGACGCTGAGCATGTACGGCGCGACGGCCGACACCTACGACACGGTCACCCGGAGGAAGGGCGCCTTCACCCGGTTCCGCGCGGGCCTGACCAACGCCGTCGCCGCAGGCCTGAACATCGACCTCAGCCTGATCATCGTCCGGGAGAACGAGCACGAGGTCGAGGCGATGCGGGACTGGGCCAGGCAGCTCCGCGTGCCGTTCCGCGAGTACGCGAACATCTCTCCCACGCTCCACGGCGGCGCCGAGCCGCTGCCGTCGCAGTCACCCCAGTACCTCACCAACCGGGCACCGTTCACCGGCTGCCCCGCCGGCCACACGTTCTTCCACGCCGACCCCTTCGGGAAGGCCTCGATCTGCAAGGTCGGCCGCGAACCAAACGTCGACCTGATCGCCGAAGGCGTGGAAGGTCTGGCACGACTCGGCGGCATCGCCGAGTCCCTCATGCTTCTCACCGGAGGATGCAGCGGCTGCAAACTGTCCGGCACGTGTCGGGTGTGCAGGCCGATGGCACGGGTCTTCCAGGACGCGAAGGCACCACTGGCCAACTACTGCCAACACGGAATGAGGTAAGCACTATGGACGCCGTCATGGTCGAGATCACGCGCAAGCCGGAGCCCGTCGACGAGAACCCGGACGGGATCGTCCTGGTCGCCGACGTCGAGGCGCTGACCGCGGGCACCACCCCCGGCTGCGGCGACGACAACCCGTACAACTGAACCGAACCACCCTGCTGGGGCCGCGCGTCGGCGCGGCCCCAGCAGCGTTCCCCCTTTTGGAGGCTCCAATGCCCACCCCACGTCTGACCGAGCTCCCGGACGCCGTGCTGCGCCTGATCGAGAAGGCCAGCGGTCCGATTGCCGACGTCAGGATCGTGAGCGCTGGCCTGAACAGCGCCATCGCTGCCCACGTACGCACGACCGATCACACGCTCTTCGTCAAGGGCCTGCCGCTCGATCACCCCTGGGTCTGGACGCAGGAACGCGAGGCGGACGTCAACCGGTACGTGCGGGGCATCGCCCCCGAGCTGCACTGGCACATGGAAGACGACGGGTGGAGTCTCCTCGCCTTCGAATATGTCGCCGGTCGCCATGCCGACTTCACGACCGGATCAACCGACCTTCCCCCGGTCATGGCCGCGATGACGCGCCTGGCTGAAGTTCCAGCCCCAGGCATCGAGTTGAAGTCCATGCCTCACCGGCTCCGGAAGTACGTTGACGACCCGGCTGATCTGTCGTGGTTCGCAGGGAACAGCCTGCTTCACACGGAATGGAACCCTCACAACGTCCTGATGTCGAGCAGAGGCGCCCTGTTCGTCGACTGGGGATGGGCGTCCCTCGGAGCCGCCTGGATGGATCCGGCACTGTGGCTGCTGTGGCTCATCGCCCACGGCCACACCCCCGGACAGGCCGAGAGCGAGGCCGCCGCGCACCCGGCATGGGAGCTGGCCCCGCCCGCCGGCCTCGACGTGCTCGCCACTGTTCAGCGCCGACTGTGGGACTCCATCGCGCACCAGAGCACAGACGACTGGGCGAGGCCCATGCAACGCGCTGCACAGACCTGGGCCATGCACCGGACCGGCAAGCTTTGATCCCGGTTCGTGATGCGGGGCGTGTCATCTCGCGGTGCGCCGTGGACGCTTGATCCGGCGTACCTAACCGATCCAGCGAACGCTCGGAGCCTCAGGAACCTCCACATCGCAAGGCGCCGTCCAGGGCTTGAAGCCTTCACGCCGACAGGTGAGGACGAGACGCATGGGCTCGTTCAGCCACTGGTCTCGCCAGCGGGCATCCCGATCGTTTCCTTCTTGCCAGTGGGGCGGCCTGGTGCGCTCGATGCTGAACGGTCGTCCCTTGCCTACTTCCAGGGCGAAGGGGGCGACAGACTTCCCGTTGACGTCAGCGCCGTCGGCCCCGTGCGTGAAGCGGAGCGGGCCCCACACCTGGCCATCCAACTCCTCTTGGGTCGGGCCTCCGGGAAGGCGTGCGACCCGCGACATGTCGTCGCTGGGTGCGATCTCTATGCGGATCTCGTCCAAGTGCCGCAGAGGAACCGGGCCCACCAGCCGCACGCTGAGGGTTGCTCGATCGCCTTCTCCCCGCTCGATGGCGACCCGGAACTGGGGCAACCGTTCCGCGTGCCAGCGGTCCTGCTCAATACGGGCCAACGTCTCTGCGGTCTTCGCAGAGCGGCGGGCAGCCAGCCACGCGCCAGCTGTAGCAACCGCGCTGAGCGCGGCCGTGGAGAAGGTGGCGATCTCGCCCCATGGGATGTCCATGCGCCAGGACTGTAGCCCGAGTTGACACGGCATCTCGTCCGCCGGCAGGTACGTGTACCGGTCTGTCAGCGAGGTCTGACAGACCAGCAACTAGCGCATGTTCGTGGCACGTTACCGACAGCAGCCACGTATAATTTCTCTTATACGTGGCTGCTTGACCGGGCTGCCCTGTAACGGGCACAAGCCCTCGGCAAAGGGCAACGGATACTGGGGGCGCCCGTGAGTGACGAGCTGGTGGAGATAGTCGACGCCGAGTTGGTCGACAAGGTCGGCTTGCTGCCGGCTCTCGCCGAGCCGACCGCCCCGGCACGCCCCCTGGTCGACCGGCACACCGTCCTCCGGCCGGGAGAGCTTCCCGTCACCGAACGGCCGACGTACACCGCGCGCGACTTCTACGTCTCCGATGAGACCGCCCACCGCATCGACAAGGCGTCGGCGCCAGCGAACACCGATAAGAACTATCGCAGCCAGCGTGGCATCTTCGAGCGCTGGTGTAACGAGATGGGCCGCGTGGCGCGGCCGTGCACGACGGCCACATTCATCGAATACGTCGCCAGCATGATCGCCCGCGACTACCGACCGAATACCATTGGGACCCACATGTCCGCCATTCGTACGTGGCAGCCGGAGGACGCCCGGCCGGGAACGAAGGTGGCGCGCGGCATGCTCAACGAGTACCGCAAGACGTGGGGCAGGCGGAACCGGGTGAAGAAGGCGCCGGCCATCACCGACGACATGTTCCGCGCCATGGTCGCCGCCTGCGACCAACGGCATCCCATCGGCATCCGCAACCGGTGCGCGCTCGTCCTTGGCCGCGGTGCCCTAAACAGGCGCATCGAACTCGCCGACCTGCTACAGGCCGACGTCGACGTGGAAGAGGAAGGCGTCGCCCTGTGGATCGCCACTTCCAAG
>NZ_JBYIVZ010000090.1:0-20425 GCF_057710365.1 Streptomyces sp. bgisy027 | reverse complement strand
CCGCTGACCTGCACGTCATGTGCGATACATCGAGCCGTACATCGTAAGGAAAGCAGAGGCCGTCCGGCACAGATGCCCTTCTCTGATTTCTACAGTGATGTAGATTCGAGGGGTACGGCAACACCGTCACCCGACGCAAGAGGAGTGTCAAAGTCGATCTGGCGGCCGTACCGGCCGACCTGCCCCGGGCCCGCCCCCGCGGTACCTCAGCGTCCCTGCTCACCTGGAGGACAGGACCCCATGTTCGGACTGAGTGAACTCGCCGTCGTCCTCATCGTCGTCATAGCCGTCCTGTGCGCGAAGAAGCTGCCCGAACTGGCCCGTTCGGCCGGCAAGTCGGCGCGCATCCTCAAGGCCGAGGCCGGGGCGATGAAGGACGAGCACGACCCGGCGACGCCCCGGGTCATCCCGGGCGAGACGGTCCCGCCGGGCACGGACGAACCGAACGGCCCGGGTGGCCGGCAGCCCCGGCCGTGACCGGCCCGCACACCTCAGCTCGTGGATCCGGGGCGGTTGACCGGGCCGTGGGCGGTGACGTGCAGGTGTTCGAGGTGGTCGGCCGCCCGTGGGTCGGTGCCCTCCCCGCCGAGTTCCTCGTCCAGCGCCATCGCCGCGGTGACCAGCGCGAGGTGGGTGAACGCCTGCGGGAAGTTGCCGAGTTGCTCGCCGGAGGGGCCGATCTCCTCGGCGAACAGGCCGACATGGTTGGCGTAGGTCAGCATCTTGTCGAAGGCGTAGCGGGCCAGGCCGATCCGTCCGCTGCGGGCGAGGGCCTCCACGTAGAAGAAGCTGCACAGGTTGAAGGTGCCCTCGGAGCCGCGCAGGCCGTCCGGGGAGGCCGCCGGGTCGTAGCGGTAGACCAGGCTGTCGCTGACGAGTTCCTCGTTCATGGCGTCGAGGGTGCTGAGCCAGTCCGGATCGTGCGCGGAGACGAAGCCGACCCGGGGCATCAGCAGCAGTGAGGCGTCCAGGACGTCGGTGTCGAAGTGCTGGACGAACGCCTGCCGTTTGTCGCTCCAGCCCCGCTCGACGATCTGCCGGAACACGGCGTTGCGGGCCCGCGTCCAGCGTTCGATCTCGGCCGGGCGGGAGGTGAAGACGGCGGCGCGGATGCCGCGGTCGAACGCGACCCAGGTCATCAGCCGGCTGTACGTGAAGTTCTGCCGCCCGCCACGGGTCTCCCAGATGCCCTCGTCGGGCCGGTCCCAGTTGTCGCACAGCCAGTCCAGCACGCCGTTCAGCGACTTCCAGCCGCGGATCGCGCCGATGTCCCGGCCGACGATCAGGGCGTCGGCGGCCTCGCCGTAGATGTCGAGCTGGAGCTGGTCGGCGGCGGCGTTGCCGGCCCGGACCGGCCGTGAACCCCGGTAGCCCTCCAGGTGGTCGAGGATCTCCTCGGTCAGCAGGGGGTCACCGTCGACCCGGTACATGATCTGCAGGGGGTCCCCCGAAGCCGCGGCGCCGGCCTCGATGCGCTCGCGCAGCCAGCGCCGGAAGGCGTACGCCTCGTCCTCGAAGCCCAGGTCGATCAGCGCCCGTACGGACAGCGAGGCGTCGCGGATCCAGGTGTAGCGGTAGTCCCAGTTGCGCTCGCCGCCGATCTGCTCGGGCAGGCCCATGGTGGCCGCCGCGACGGGTGCCCCCGTGGGCGCGTAGGTCAGGAGCTTGAGCGTGATGGCGGACCGGTTCACCATGTCCTGCCAGCGTCCCCGGTAGGTGCACGAGCGCAGCCACGACAGCCAGAAGGCCCGGCAGTGCTCCAGCAGCCCGATCACCTCGTCCAGGGACCGCTCGGGCGGAGCGTCCGCACCGCCTGCCGTGCTGGTCAGCACGACGGCGGCGATCTGGCCGGCCGAGAGCGTGAAGCGGGCGGTGACGTCGTCGCCGTCGGCGTGCAGGGTGATGGCGTCGAAGGTCTGCACATGCAGGTCGGTGCCGGGTCCGCGCAGCACGGCCCGGTGGCCACCGGGCCGGGTCAGGGTGTGCCGCGCCCCGCCGTAGTCGAAGCGGGGGCGGCACTCGAAGGTGAAGGGCAGGCTGCCGCGTACGACCCTGATGAGCCGGATCAGAGTGTGCCGGTCCGTGGCGACGGGCGACTCGACGGGCGGCATGAAGTCGGCCACCTCACCGACGCCGCCCGGCGCCATGAACCGGGTGATCAGGATGGCGGTGTCGGACAGATACAGCTGGCGCACACTCATCCCGTCGCCGGGCAGCTCCGCCGCCAGCCGGCAGTGTCCGCCGCGCTCGCCGTCCAGGAGCGAGGCGAACAGGCTGGGCGAGTCGAAGCGGGGGGTGCACCACCAGTCGACGGTGCCCTCGGAGGACACGAGTGCGGCTGTCTGGAGGTCGCCGACCATGCCGTGGTCCGCGATCGGTGGGTACTGGTTCACAGGCCCCTCCTACGGTGCGCCGACGGAGATCCGTACGCCGGCGGCAACGGATCTCCGCCGTGCTCCCCGCCCTCGCGTGTGTCGTGGCCCACCCGCCACCGCGGGGCGCGGCCGGCGACGGATCTAGCGGAAGTCTTCCTTCCGTGCGACGCACAGCGCCCAGATGACGAATCCGGAGATCGCGATCATCACGACCGACCACACCGGGTAGTACGGCAGCGAGAGGAAGTTGGCGATGATGATCAGAGCTGCGATGGCCACGCCACCGACCCGGGCCCACACCGCGGGCTGGAACAGCCCGATGCCGATGATCACGGCGACCGCGCCCACGATGAGATGGACCCAGCCCCAGCCGGTGAGGTCGAACTCGAAGACGTAGTTGCGGGTGGCGACGAAGATGTCGTCCTCGGCGATCCCCATGATGCCGCGGAAGACGCCGATGAGTCCGGCGATGGTGAGCATGACGGCGGCGAAGACCGTCAGGCCTCCGGCCCAGGCGTACTTGGTCTCGTGCGCCTGATTGGTCTGCATGGCGGCCATGGTTGTACCTCGCTTCCTTCTGCGTGCTCGTGCTGGTGTTGCGTCAGGACGAAGTGGCGGAGTCGCTGCGGGCCGAGGTGCCGGCGCCGCTGAGGACGAGTTCCTTGGCACGGCGGAACTCGTCGTCCGTGATGTCGCCGTGGGAGCGCATCTCGGAGAGCCTGGCGAGCTCTTCGGCGCTGCTCGGCTTCTTGGCCTCACCGGCCCGGTCGCGGACGTACTCGTCGAACACCTGCTGCTGCTTCTGGGCATGCTCGATCTCGCGCCGGCCCATCGAGTTGCCGCGGGCGATGAGGTACACGAACACGCCGAGGAACGGCAGCACTATGCAGAAGACCAGCCAGCCGGTCTTGCCCCAGCCGCTGAGGCTGTCGTCGCGGAAGATGTCGCCGATGATCCGGAAGAGCAGGACGAACCACATGATCCACAGGAAGAACCACAGGAGCGTCCAGAACATGCTCAGCAGCGGATAGTCGTAGGCGAGGTACGTGTGTGTGCTCATCGTCTGCCTCCGTCCGGGCGGGGTACTCGGCTGCCGTCCCCGCCGCTTTCAGCGTGCGCATGCTCAACGGGGACGGCCTCACCCTGGGCGGGTGAAGCCTGTCCGGCGCAGCGCGGACCGCCAGGCGAGGGCGAGCCCCAGCTCGGTCAGCCCGAGCAGCACCAGCCACAGGCCGACCAGCCTGGTCAGGACGACGGCCGACTGGTTGGGGGTGGCCAGCACCACGATGCCCGCGACGACGCCGAGCAGTCCGGCGACGAGAACGAACCCGCGATGCGGCAGGCCCTTGGCCGCCAGGGCCGTCCAGGCGGTCAGCATGCCGGTCACGATCCAGACGGCACCCACGATCAGGGAGAGCGCGGCGATCGTCTGGAGCGGGTTGCGCAGACACAGCACCCCCGCGAGGACGTACAGCGCCGCGGCGAGCAGGCCCAGATGGCGGTCGCCCTGTTCCCGGGCGAAGGACGAGACGAACCGGAAGGCGCCCGTCACCAGCAGATACAGCCCGATGATCACGGCCAGGACGTGCAGGGTGGCGTCCGGCCAGGCCAGGGCGAGGATGCCCGGCACCAGCGCGGCCACCGCCGAACCCAGCAGCCACAGCCACGAGCCGCCGAGGTCGGCCAGCAGCCGCTCGGCGTCCTGGTCGGCGGCGGGGCCCGTCCCGTCGGTCAGAGGATCGGGTCCGGTGTCCGGCCCCGGACCACGCGGCACGGTCATTTCTCCTCCTCGCGTGATACGGCCGACGACCACCGGACCACCGACGGAACGGTGTGCGGCACCCTCACGGGCTCAGCGTCACGCGCGCCCCCGTGGGCCGGGTCACCCCTCACGGGTGATCCGCGGACGGGGCGCCGGCGATGAGGTGGGACGCAAGGGTCTGCCGGTTCTGCGCGGGAGGAGCGCGGCGGCGCCCGGAGGTGGAGGGTGAGCCATGTCGATACCGAGTGCGTTCGCGGCCTCGCTGCCGCCCGCCGAGCGGGCGGCCTACGGCAGAAGCGCCCGTAGCCGCGTCTCGCGTTCCGGCCACGGCCGGTACGACGCAGCGGGCCGGACCGACCCGATCGAGGTGATCGAGCGCCAGTCGGCCCAGCGGGTCCCGGAGCTGGTCCCGATCCGCTACGGCCGGATGCTCGAGTCGCCGTTCCGCTTCTACCGGGGCGCCGCGGCCATCATGGCGATGGACCTGGGCCGGATGCCGCACACGGACCTCACCGTGCAGCTGTGCGGAGACGCCCACCTGCTGAACTTCCGGCTGCTGGCCTCCCCCGAGCGCCATCTGGTCTTCGACATCAACGACTTCGACGAGACGTTTCCCGGCCCGTTCGAGTGGGACGTCAAACGGCTGGCGGCCAGCTTCGTGATCGCGGGCCGCGCGAACGAGTTCTCCACCGCCGAGCAGAACGCGGCCGTGCGGGAGTGCGTGCGGGCGTACCGGACGCGGATGCGGGAGTTCGCCGGTATGCGGACCCTGGACATCTGGTACGCGCAGGACAGCACCGACCGCATGCGTGAGCTGATGGCGTCCTCGCTGACCAAGGAGGCCAGGCGCCGCACGGCCCGGGCGACCGCCAAGGCGCGGACCCGCACCTATCTCCAGGCCTTCGCCAAACTCACCCACGTCACCGCCGAGGGCCTGCGGATCGCACCGGACCCCCCGCTGATCATCCCGCTCAGCGACCTGATGTCCGGCTCGGGCGCGGGCGACGAGGCCAAGGAGCTCCAGACCG
Organism: Streptomyces sp. bgisy027; assembly: GCF_057710365.1. NCBI lineage: Bacteria > Bacillati > Actinomycetota > Actinomycetes > Kitasatosporales > Streptomycetaceae > Streptomyces > Streptomyces sp. bgisy027. The sequence continues at coordinate 15,260 of NZ_JBYIVZ010000090.1, read as the reverse complement.
TCTTCGAGGAGTACATGAAGAGCCTGTCCTCCGAGCGCCGGCACCTGCTGAGCCACTACCACCTGGTGGACATCGCCCGGAAGGTGGTGGGGGTCGGCAGCGTCGGCACCCGTTGCTGGATCATCCTGCTGCTGGGCCGGGACGACGACGATCCCCTGCTGCTCCAGGCCAAGGAGGCCCAGGAGTCGGTGCTCGCCGCGCACACCGACGGCAGCGTGCGCTTCGACAACCAGGGCCGCCGGGTGGTGACGGGACAGCGGCTGATCCAGACGACCAGCGACATCTTCCTGGGCTGGACCCACATCGTCAGCGGCCTCGACGGCGGCGGCCGGGACTTCTACGTGCGTCAGCTGCGGGACTGGAAGGGCATCGCCCGGCCGGAGACCTGGGACCCCTCCCTGCTGCGCCTGTTCGGCCAGGTCTGCGGAGGCAGCCTGGCGCGCGCCCACGCCCGCTCCGGCGACCCGGTCGCCATCGCCTCCTACCTGGGCGGCAGCGACCGCTTCGACCGCGCGCTGACCGACTTCGCGCAGGAGTACGCCGACCAGAACGAGCGGGACTTCGAGGCGCTGGGCGTCGCCGCCCGGTCGGGACGGGTACAGGCGAAGGACCTCTGAGAACCTCTGGGTCTGATGGGTCTGTCTGATGGGTCTGAGATCCCCTGGGAAGGCAAGAGTCACCGCCGGTCCGGCGCCGGCGGCTCAGTCGGGCAACTGGCGCATCTCCAGCACCCGCAGCCCCAGCGACTGGCAGCGGGCCAGCAGGCCGTAGAGGTGGGCGTCGTCGACGACGGGTCCGAACAGCACGGTCTGTCCGGACATGACCACGTGATCCAGTTCCGGAAAGACCTTGGCCAGGGTCTTCGAAACATGTCCTTCGACGCGGATCTCGTAGCGCATGTGCTGCCTCCCGCCGACAGCCGCTGGCCGACCTGGCCCCGCCATGGTCCCGCCGCGGCGGGGGGCGCCACCTCACCCGGTGCAGGTGACCCCCTCCGACGAGGGAGTCGGCGCGTCACGGGAGTCAGTGCGTCACGACGGGAGTCAGTGCGTCACGACGGGAGTCAGTGCGTCACGACGAGCTTGAACACGATGATCAGCAGACCGAGCAGCAGGTTGACCGAGGCGGTGACCGCCATCAGCGCCCAGGAGGCACCGGCCCGCCGGGCCGCGGCCACCGACCAGCCGACCTGTCCGGCGACCGCCACCGACAGGGCGAGCCAGGCCGCCCCCGACACGTCCAGGTCCAGGAGCGGGCTGACGGCCACCGCCACGGCCGGCGGCACGGCCGCCTTGACGATCGGCCACTCGCCGCGGCACACATGCAGCACGCTCCTCCGGTTCAGCGGGTGCTGTGCCAGGCGGGCGCCGAACAGGTGGGCGTGCACATGCGCCACCCAGAAGACCAGGCCGGTCACCAGCAGCAGCGCGACCAGCTCCGCGCGGGGGTAGTCGCCGAGGGCGCCGGCGCCGATGATCACGGAGGCGGCGAGCATGGAGCCGTAGACGCCACCGGTGTAGTCGGCGCGCGCTCGGTGCTCCGCCCGGCGCTCGCGCGCCGTGGGCGAGTCGGTTCGGGACATGGCCGCCTCTCGGGGTCGGCGCACGTGCGTCACAGCAGGTGCAGCTCGCGGGCTCGGCGTACGGCGTCGTTGCGGCGGTTGACCGCCAGCTTCCGGTAGACGCTCTTGAGGTGCGTCTTCACCGTGTTCACGGAGACGTACAGATCGGCGGCGATGTCCTCGGTCGACATCATCTGGGCGAGCCGCTGGAGCACGTCGCGCTCCCGCCCGCTCAGGTGCTCCACGAGCAGCGGTGCGGGCTCGTCGGCGGCGGTGCCCGGCATGAGCCAGCCCGCCGCGAGCCCGCGCAGCGGCGCGGTGCCCAGGTACGGTCCGACCCACGCCCCCGCCTCCAGGAAGGGCAGCCGCAGCCGCTCGCGCCGGGCCTCCGTCAGCGCTCGGGCGAGCAGCCGGCGCGCGGTGGGGACGTCGCCGGCCGTGTTCGCGGCCTGCGCCCGCAGCAGCGTGGCCCGCACGAGCAGCGCGGGGCCGGTGCGCTCCTCGGTGCCGACGACGTCGAGGAGTGCAAGGGCCGTGTCCGGGTCGCCCGCCGCGAGGTGGGCCCGCGCCGCGCCCACCGCGCAGGTGGGCTGCCGGTCGGCGACCGGCTCAAGGATCTCGGCCGCCTCCCGCGGGCGGCCCTCGGCCAGGTGGGCGGCCGAGGCGACCAGTGCGGCGTGGCCCCGCTCCCAGGGAGAGGTGACGTCCGCGGTCACGGCGGCCTCGGCGGCCGCGAGGGCGGCGCGCGCCTTGCCCCGGGCCAGCAGGAGGTGGGCGGTGGCGATGGAGCGGCCCGCGGCCGTGACCGGGTCGCGGGCCTCGCAGCCGCCGGCCCGGTCGAGGAGTTCCGCAGCCTCGGTCAGCTCGCCCCGGTCCACGGCGACGGCGGCCAGGACCAGACGTCCGAGGGCGGAGGCCGACGCCTGCGGCAGACTGAACCGTTCGGTCTCGGTCAGCGCGGCGATGGCCTTGCGTTCCGCGCGGGTCGGCCAGCCGTCGAGGTAGTCGATGAGGGCGAGATGCTCCAGGGACTCCTCCCGCGGCAGGGCCGTCGCGGCTCCGGCGGTGGTGTCGGCGACGGTGCCGAGGGCGTCCCGTGCCGCGTCGAAGCGCCCGGCCCACAGCCTTGTCGAGCCCAGGTGGGTCAGCAGCAGCGCGGGCAGCTCGGGGTGCTTGTCCAGCAGCTGGGCGGGGATCTCCCCCTCCAGCTCACGGGCGGTCCGTACGGCCTGTTCCGCGCGGCGGGGGGATCCGGCGAGGCGGGCCGCCAGGGCCCGCAGCAGGGCGCAGCTCAGCTGGGCGGCGGCGGGGCGTGATGCGTCGGCGGCCAGTTGCTCCTCGGCGTGCTGGAGATGGGCCAGCGCCCGGTCCAGGTCGCGCTGGGACAGATCGCGTGCCGCGCGGACCAGGTCCGCCGCGGGGCTGGTCGTCCCGGGGCCCATGCCGGAGAACAGCTCCGTCAGTTCGTCGGAGCGCAGGCCGGTGAAGAGCTGTCCGATCGCCAGGTCGTCGACGAGCGCGCCGGCGGTGAAGTCCCATTCGCCGGCCGCCGCGCCGTGGGCCAGTACCTCCGGCAGCAGTCCGGAGCGGCCCAGCCAGCGGGCGGCCCGCAGGTGCAGCTCCGGTTCCAGGTCCGCCAGGCGCTCGCGCAGATGGGCCCGGAGTATCTCCCGGAACAGCGGGTGCAGCCGGTACCAGGTGTGCCCGAGGTCCTCGACGAAGGCGTTCTCGCGGTGCAGCCCGGCGAGGATCGGCTCGGCGTCGGTGCGCCCGGTCAGCTCGTTGGCCAGCCCGACGCAGAAGCGCTCCAGGACGCTGACCCGCAGCAGGAGGTCCTGGGTGGGGAGCGGCTGCCGTTTGAGGACCTCCGCCAGCAGGAAGTCGGCGACGGTGCTGTGCCCGGCCTCGAACTCCTTCAGATAGCCCTCCGGGTCCGGCTGCTGCCCGGCGGCCAGGGCGCACAGCCTGAGGCCCGCGGCCCAGCCCCGGGTGCGGCCCACGAGGGCGTGGACCGCGTGGACGGGCAGGCGCAGCCCGTGCAGTTCCAGCAGGGCGACGGTCTCCTCGGGTGTGAACGCCAGCTCGGCGTTGCGGATCTCGGTCATCGTGCCGGCCGCGCGGTAGCGGTGCAGCGGCAGCAGCGGCTCGGTGCGGGTGACGATGACCAGGCGCAGTCCGGGCCCGGCGTGGTGCAGCACGAACTCCAGCTGTTCCGAGAGCTCCGGTGAGCTGACGCGGTCGTACTCGTCGAGCACCACGGTCACATCGCGGCCGCTGTCGCCGAGGTGGGCGGCGAGACGGGTCAGCAGGGTGCGGCCCACTCGGTTCGCGGGGCAGCGGATGTCGTCGGCGACCGGCACGCCACGCGTGCGCAGGGCCTGCAGGAGGTGGGCCCAGAACATGCCGGGGCTCTTCAGGGCCGGGTCGAGCGTGAGCCAGGCGACCGGCTGTCCGATGCCCGCCGCCCAGTCGGCGACCAGCAGGGTCTTGCCGGCTCCGGCGGCGCCGTTGACCATCGTCAGCGGGGTCCGCAGGGCCTGGTCGAGGTGCTCGATCAGCCGCTCGCGCCGCAGGAAGGTGCCCGGCCGGGCCGGCAGTGCGAACCGGGTCCGCAGGTACGGGTCGCCCAGCGGATCGACGTGGCCGGCGGTCGATTCGTCCGGGATGTCGTCGCTCACCACCACCACGCTCACCGCCCTGCGCGATCGGGGATCCGCTCCCCCCACCACCATCACAGCTTTGCCGGATTCCTGCTCGTCAAGGTCCGAAAGCCGCCCCACCGCTGCCTTCCGGCGAGCGGACGGCAAGGAGACGCAGGTCACATCCACCCATGTCACAGGGGCTCGGGCCATCTCGTCCCGTGGGTGTAGCCACTACGACAGCCAAGGGAGCACCCATGGACGCGCGTCTGAACTTCTTCGCCGAGCCGGTCACCGGCAAGGCCCTCAAGCACGTCATGGCGGCCGGCAAGGTCGTCAAGGACTCGGCGCTGCCAGCCGCGACCCAGGAACTCGTGTCGCTGCGGGTGAGCCAGATCAACGGGTGCGCGGTCTGCATCGACATGCACACCAAGGAGGCCGCCGCGGCCGGGGAGAGCGCGGTACGGCTGCACCTGGTCGGGGCATGGCGGGAGGCCACCGTCTTCACCGAGGCGGAGCGGGCCGCCCTGGAGCTGGCGGAGGCCGGGACCCGGGTCGCGGACGGGGCGGGCGGGGTGTCCGACGCGGTGTGGGAGCGGGCCGCCCGGCACTATGACGAGGAACAGCTGGGCGCGTTGCTGTTGCTGATCTCGTTCATGAACCTGGCGAACCGGCTGAACGTCATGACCCGCCAGCCGGCCGGCGCCTACGAGGTCGGCCGGTCCCACTGACCGACCCGGACACCAGCGGCATCAGGGGGTTGCATGAGCAAGGTCGAGGAGTTCGAGGCGCTGCGGCCGCTGCTGTTCTCGATCGCCTACCGGATCCTGGGCAGCGTGGCCGAGGCCGAGGACGCGGTGCAGGAGGCCTGGCTGCGCTACGACGGCTCCTCCACCCGGCCCGCCTCCCCCAAGTCCTATCTGTCCGCCACGGTCACGCGGATCTCGATCGACGTGCTGCGGTCCGCGCGGGTGCGGCGGGAGGAGTACGCCGGGCCGTGGTTCCCGGAGCCGCTGCTGAGCGACCCGTACGAGGATCCGGCGCGGGCGGTGGAGCTGGCCGACTCGGTGTCGATGGCCGCGCTGCTGCTGCTGGAGCGGCTCAGTCCGCTGGAGCGGGCGGTGTTCGTGCTGCGGGAGGTGTTCGGCTTCGGGTTCGACGAGATCGCCGCGGCCGTGGACCGCTCGGAGGCGGCGTGCCGTCAGCTGGTGGTCCGCGCCCGGCGGCACATGGCGGCCGGCCGGCCCCGGTTCGCGGCCGACCGGCAGGAGCGCCAGGAGCTGGCGAGCCGGTTCTTCGAGGCTCTGAAGGACGGTGACGTGGGCGCTCTGCGGAATCTGCTGGCCGCCGACGCGCAGCTCGTCGGGGACGGCGGCGGCAAGGCCCCGCAGCTGGCCAGGGCGGTCGTCGGCGCGGAGAACGTGGCCCGGCTGCTGGCCGCCGTCGTCCCGCGGCTGGCCCGGGTCGAGGTGTCGTTCGAGCGGCACGAGATCAACGGCCAGCCGGGCGCCGTCTACCGCGACCGGGACGGCAGGGTGCTCCAGACGCTGGTGCTCGACGTGCTCGACGGGCGGATCCAGACGATCCGCACGGTGCTCAACCCCGACAAGCTGGCGCACATGGGTCCGGTGGCCGACGCGTGGGAGATCACCCGCGAGCTGAAGCGGGCTCCCCGGCAGGGCTCCTGACCGCATCGTCCGGCACCGGTCCCTCCCCTCGTGGGGACCGGTGCCGGACGGCGGGGCGGCGTCGATCCATGACCTGCCGGCCGGGTGGCCGACGGGTCGGCGCGGATCGAGCAGGACCTGGGCGGCGCGGCGCGCTTCTGGCGCCCCCGGAAGTTGTCCGGTGAAAGGTGTCCGAGAACGTTCGGCGCCATGAGTGGTGTCTCCGAGCTCCGGGCTGGTGGCCTGCCTGGGCGACGCGCGAGAGATGCGCACGTGCGTCGTGATCCTGCCAGCCGAGGGTGCCGGCGAGGAGGTTCCGGTCTCCGGAGACCGCCTTAACCGCAGGTCAGCCGTATAGGGTGAGTTTTCCGGTCCGGATGCCCAGGTGCGGCTGAGTAAAGGAGTGCAGGCCTTGAGTTCCGACTCGTCGGCGCGCACAGCCTTCGCGGAACGGCTCGCGCTGCTCTACAAGGAGGCCGGTAATCCGCCCCTGAAGAGCGTGGCCGAAGCGGTCGTCCGGCTCCGGCGGACGGACGAGCGGGGGCGGCCCGTACGGGTCTCCGCACAGCGGATCAGCGACTGGCGCCGGGCCCGGAACGTACCCGCCCAGTTCGCCGCCCTGTCGGCCGTCCTGCACGTACTGATCCCCCAGGCGCGGCGCGCGCGGCCCACCCCTGTGTCCGCCGGGCTCTACGACCTCGGGCAGTGGCAGCGGCTGTGGGAGCGGGCGACAGCCGGGGAAGAGGAAGAGCAGACTCCGGTCGAGGACACCGCGCTGTCCGGCGGCGTGTGCCCGTACCGGGGACTCGCCTCCTACCGGCAGGAGCACGCCCGCTGGTTCTTCGGCCGGGAGCGCAGCACCGATTCCCTGGTCGCCCAGCTGCGCGCGGTGGAGCACAGCGGCGGCCTGGTCATGCTGGTGGGCGCCTCGGGCGCCGGGAAGTCCTCCCTGCTGAACGCCGGCCTGGTGCCCGCCCTGCGGGACGGCGCGCTGGGCGGCGAGAGCGCCGGGGCAGGCTCGGTCGTCCAGCTCGTGCCGGGCGGGGATCCGCTGGCCGAGCTGGCCCGGCGGATACCGGAACTCGCCGACGTCGTCGCCTCGGCGGGCCCCGACCGGCCGGCGGACGCGGACGAGCAGGACGGCACCCCGCAGGAGGCCGACGACGCCGACGCCCGGGAGCCCTGCGCCGGCTTCGTGCACGCCGCGCGCGAGGCCGTCGCCGCATGGGCCGGCCGCGAGGCCCCGGACACCGCCCCTCCGGTCCTGATCGTCGACCAGTTCGAGGAGATCTTCACCCTCTGCCCCGACGAGTCCGACCGCCGCACCTTCGTCCAGCTCCTCCAGGCCGCCTGCACCCCCGCCGACCCCGGCGACCCCCCGCCCGTCCTGGTCGTCCTCGGCATCCGCGCCGACTTCTACGAGCAGTGCCTCGCCCACCCCGAGCTGGCCGACGCCCTCCAGCACCGGCACATGGTGCTCGGGCCGCTGACCACGACGGAGCTGCGGGAGGCGGTGACCGGGCCGGCCAAGGCGGTCGGGCTGGAGCTGGAGCCGGGGCTGGCCGAGCTGATCGTGCGGGAGGTCAGCGCGGACGGGCCGCGCGGGACACACGACGCGGGTGCGCTGCCCCTGCTGTCGCACGCGCTGCTCGCCACCTGGCAGCGGCGCAGGGGCGGCCGGCTGACGGTGGCCGGATACCGCGCCGCCGGCGGCATCCAGGGCGCGGTCGCCGCGACCGCCGAACGCGCCTGGTCCGGCCTCGACCCGGCGGCCCGCACGGCCGCCCGGCTGCTGCTGCTCCGACTGGTACGGCTCGGCGAGGACACCCAGACGACCCGGCGCCGCGGGACACGACGCCAGCTCGCGGCGGAGTCCACGAACCCGGGCAAGACGGAGGAGTCCCTCGAGGCGCTGGTGCGCGCCCGGCTGGTCACGCTGGACGCGGAGACCGTGGAGATCACCCACGAGGCGTTGCTGCACGCCTGGCCCCGGCTGCGGGACTGGATCGACGAGGACCGGCAGGGCAACCTGCTGCGCCAGCGGCTGGAGGAGGACGGCCGGGCCTGGGAGGCCTCGAACCGTGACGCGTCGCTGCTGTACCGGGGCTCCCGGCTGGAGCAGGCACGCGGCTGGGCCCGGTCGGCCGGGGACACCTTCCTCACCCGGGGCGCGGTGGAGTTCCTGGCCGCCTCGGTCCGGCTGCGCCGGCGCACCGTCTGGATACTGCGCGGCGCGGTCGCGGCGCTGGTCGCGCTGGCGATGCTGGCCGTCGGCGCGGCGGTGGTCGCCTGGCAGCAGCGCGACGACGCGATGTTCGCACAGGTGCTCGCCGAGGCCGACCGCTTCCAGTACACCGACCCCTCGCTGTCCGCCCAGCTCGACCTGGTGGCGCACCGGCTGCGCCCGGACGACGAGGACACCACCAGCCGGCTGATCTCCATCGTGAACGCCCCGCTGGCCACGCCCCTGCGCGGCCACACCGGCGCGGTCTACCTCACCTCCTTCAGCCCCGACGGACGGCTCCTGGCGACCGCCAGCTACGACCGGACCGTACGGCTGTGGGACGTCACCGACCGGGACCGGCCAAAGCCCCTCGGCAAGCCGCTGACCGGGCACCGGAGCTGGGTGAGCAGCGCCGTCTTCAGCCCCGACGGCCGCACCCTCGCCAGCGCCTCCGACGACGGCACGGTCCGGCTGTGGGACGTCACCCGGCCGAGCAGGCCGCGCGAGATCGGCGCGCCGCTGACCGGGCACGAGGGCACGATCTACCTGGTCGCCTTCAGCCCGGACGGCCGCACCCTCGCCTCCGCCGGCGAGGACCGCACCGTACGCCTGTGGAACGTCGCCGACCCGCGCCGGACCGAGCCGCTCGCCACGCTCGCCGGGGCCGACGCCGCCGTACGGTCGGTGGCGTTCAGCCCGGACGGCGACACCCTCGCGGCCGGGGGCGACGACGACACCATCCGGCTGTGGGACGTGGCCGCGCCGCAGGGCCCGAAGCGGCTCTCGACGCTCACCGGCCACACCGACCTGGTGCACTCGGTCGCCTTCAGCCCGGACGGCCGCACCCTCGCCAGCGGCAGCGCGGACGACACGATCCGGCTGTGGGACGTGGCCGACCCGCGCCGCGGCCGGCAGCTGGGCCCGCCGCTGACCGGCCACACCGGCCCGATCTGGTCGGTGGCCTTCGACCCCGACGGCACCACGCTCGCCGCGGCCAGCGCCGACAGCACCGCGAGCCTGTGGAACGTCAGCGACCGGGCGTATCCCTCGCAGGTCGGCGAGCCCCTCGCGGGCGCCAGCGGCGAGATGTACGCGCTGGGCTTCAGCCCCGACGGGCGCACCCTGGCCACCGGAAGCGGCGACAGCAAGGTGCGGCTGTGGTCCATCCCGACGTCGGACATGATCGGCCGCAGCGGCGCGTTCCGGCCGGACGGCAAGGTGCTCGCCACGGCCGCCCGCGACGGCAGCGTCCGGCTGTGGAACGTGGCGAAGCCCGCCCGGCCGGTCCTGCTGAACACGCCCTTCATGCCCGGCGACGGCGGCCAGCGCTCCCTGGTGTTCTCCCCCGACGGCCGCACCCTCGCGGTGCTGACCGGCAGCCGCGAAGTCCATCTGTGGAACATCGGCGACCCGGCCCGGCCGGTCTCGCTCGGTCCGCCGCTCACCCTGCGCACCCGGTTCATGGGCCCCGACGCGCTGGCGTTCAGCCCGGACGGCCGCACCCTGGCCACCGCCTACGACGACCGCACGATCCGGCTGTGGGACGTCGGCGACCCCTCCCGTGTCGTCCCGCTCGGAGAACCGGTCACCGGCCACACCGGCTACATCAACTCCCTGCACTTCAGCCCGGACGGCCGCACGCTCGCCAGCGGCAGCGCGGACTCCACGGTGCGGCTGTGGGACGTGGCCGCGCCGGACCACCCGAAGGCGCTGGCCCGGCTCACCGGGCACACCGGGCCGGTCAACGCGCTCGACTTCACCCCCGACGGCCATACGCTGGCCAGCGGCAGCGACGACGACACCGTGCGGCTGTGGGACGTCACCGACCGGCGCGCGGCGAGCCTGCTGGGTTCCCCGCTCACCGGGCACACCGAGGCGGTCGTGTCGCTGACGTTCGGCGAGGGCGGGCGCTATCTCGCCAGCGGCGGCAACGACAACACCGTCCGGCTGTGGAACGCCACCGATCCGTCCGACGCCTCCGCGATCGGCCAGGCGATGAGCCCCAACGCCAAGACGGGCAACTTCCTCTCCTTCAGCCCCACCAGCCACATGCTCGGCGTCTCCAGCGGCACCGACACCGTCCGGCTGTGGAACCTCGACGTGGACGAGGCGATCAGCCGGGTCTGCTCGACGACCCAGGGCGTGCTGACCCGCGACAAGTGGCACGAGTATCTGCCCCGGCTGTCGTACGAACCGCCCTGCTCGCGGTAGTCCGGAGCGCTCCGTGACCGGGCTGCGACGCAAGTGATGCGGAACGGCCTCTGGGGACAGCGGTTTCCGTGATCCCGATCACAACGCCTCCTCACAGCCGATGAGGCGGCTCCCGTGAGGCAGGCAGCCTTGTTACTGTTGGCCCCAGCCCGATCGCTGGTGCATCCCCCGTCGCCAGCGATCGGGTCTTCTCATGTCTGCTGCCGTCCGATGCCGTCCGACGTGATGAGTCGTACGAGGGAAGGGTGGTGAACGCCGCCGTGCCCCGGCGCGTCATCGTCGTCACCGCTGTCCACGCCCCTTCGGCGAGGTTTCTGCCCGAGGCCCACACGTCGCTGTGCGCGCAGGAGTTACCGCCCGGCTGGGAGTGGCACTGGGTGATACAGGAGGACGGGCGCACGGACGAGGTACGCCCCCACGTCCCCGACGATCCCCGGGTGACCTTCCGTCAGGGACGGCCCGGCGGCCCGGGGGTGGCCCGCACCCTGGCGCTGGCGCACACCGAGGGCGAGTACGTGAAGATCCTCGACGCCGACGACCGGCTCACCCCGGGGACGCTGGCCCGGGACCTCGCCGTGCTGGAGGCCGACCGCACCGTCGGCTGGACGACGTCCCGGGCCCTGGACCTGCTGCCCGACGGCAGCACGGCCGGTTTCCCCGGCGACCCCGACGACGGGCCGATCGAACCGGGCGCGGTGCTCGACTTCTGGCAGGCCAACGGCTTCCGCGCCCAGGTCCACCCGGCGACCCTGTGCGTGCGCCGGGACCTCCTGCTCGCGCTCGGCGGCTGGATGGCCCTCCCCGCGTCGGAGGACACCGGCCTGCTGCTCGCGCTGAACTCCGTGAGCCGGGGCTGGTTCTCGGCGTGCACCGGACTGCTCTACCGCAAGTGGGACGGCCAGGCGACGGGGCAGGCCGCGCACGTCGACCCCGTCGAACGGGCCGCGCGGATGGCGGTGGTGGCCGCCAGGGCACGGGCGCTCGGCTCGTTCGGCTGGCGGCATCCGCCCGTTAACCGGTGACGGAGATGGCCTGGGACGGGCAGTGCTCGGCGGCCTCCCGTACCCGCGGGTCGTCGCCGCCGTCCTCCCGTCCCGCTCGCACCACGCCGTAGTCGTCCACGAAGTCGAAGACGGCCGGCGCCCTGTGCACGCACTCGGCAGAGCCGTAACAGAGGTTCTGGTCGATGGAGACCTTCATCCGCGCTCCCGTCGTACGCACCGTGCCCTTGGGCCTTCACCACTGCACTGCCCGGCGGGCGGGCCGCCCCAACCCCCTCGCCCCTCCTACTTCTGCTGATCAAAGGGGAGTTCGAGCATCCGGATCGCGTTGCCGCGCAGCAGCTTGTAGGCGACCTCGTCGGAGAGCCCGCCGACGTGCTCCGCGGCCACCCGCTTCGTCTCCGGCCAGGTCGAGTCGACGTGCGGATAGTCGGTCTCGAAGGTCGCGTTGTCGACGCCGACGGTCTCGATCGCCTCGATGCCGTGCCTGTCGCGGAAGAAGCAGCAGAAGATCTGGCGGTAGTAGTACGTCGACGGCGGCTCGGGGATCAGGTCCTTCACGCCGCCCCACGCCCGGTGCTCCTCCCAGACGTCGTCCGCGCGCTCCAGGGCGTACGGGATCCAGCCCATCTGGCCCTCGCTGTACGCCAGTTTCAGCCGGGGGTACTTCACCAGGACCCCGGAGAAGAGGAAGTCCATCATCGACGCCATCGCGTTGTTGAAGCTGAGCGAGGCCTGCACGGCGGGCGGGGCGTCGGGGGACGCGGCGGGCATCTGCGAGGAGGACCCGATGTGCATGTTGACGACCGTGCCGGTCTCCTCGCAGGCCGCGAAGAACGGGTCCCAGTAGCCGGAGTGGATGGACGGCAGCCCGAGGTAGGTGGGGATCTCGCTGAACGTCACCGCGCGCACCCCGCGCGCCGCGTTCCGGTGGATCTCCGCGACCGCGAGGTCGATGTCCCACAGCGGGATCAGGCACAGCGGGATCAGCCGGCCGCCGCTGTCTCCGCACCACTCCTCGACCATCCAGTCGTTGTAGGCGCGCACACAGGCCAGGCCCACCTCCTTGTCCTTGGCCTCCGCGAAGGTCTGGCCGCAGAAGCGCGGGAAGGTCGGGAAGCAGAGCGAGGCCTCGACATGGTTGATGTCCATGTCCGCCAGCCGGGCCTTCGGATCCCAGCACCCACGCCGCATCTGCTCGCGCGTGATCCCGTCGAGCGTCATCTCGTCCCGGGAGAAGCCGACGGCCGCGATGATGCGCTTGTACGGGAAGAGGTCGCCCTCGTACTCCCACCAGTCGGTGAGCTGGCCCTCCGGGTCCGTGGTGAACCGGTACTTCCCGCCGACGTACTCGAGTTCACCGATCCCGGCGGTGAGGGGCTTCGGTCCCCGGTCCCGGTACCTGGCCGGGAGCCAGGTCTCGAAGAGATGCGCGGGCTCGATCACATGATCGTCCACGCTGATGACCCTGGGCAGGTCCTTCGTGCCGCTCTCGGTACTGGCCACGCCATGCCTCCCGAATCTGACGATCCATCAGATTCAGGGTAGGGGCCGGGTCTGGGGGCGGCAAGAGAGGACGCCTTCGGGAGCCGTGGAGCCGTGGAGCCATGGAAAGTCGGAGAGGGCGGCGCTCGTCAGCCGTTCCAGCTCTCGTCGTACGGGTCCGTCGGCTCGGCCACCGGCTCGGCCTGCGTGACCTCGATGAACGGGATCGGGCCGCCGTTGACCGGGTCCTTCGTGCGGCGCGGGGTGTAGGTACCCGTGACGCGGAGCCAGGTGTCCGGCTGGAGGACCGGCGGGACCTGGCCGCTCAGGGCGACCTTGACCGGCTGGGCGTCGGCGGCGCAGCAGTTGAGGGCCATACGGACGAGGTAGGGGGTGCCGTCGCGGTCCAGGGCGAGGAAGCCGGTGAGCTGGATCCGGCGGTCGTGGAGGGTGCGGCCGTGGTCGTAGACGGCGCGGCCGGCGTAGTCGACGACGTCGAGGCGCAGGGGGTCGGCCGCCGGGAGTTCGGGGTAGGCGAGGGGCTCCTGGAGGGCCGTGCCGGTGCGGGTCGCGCTGTAGGAGCCGAGGGCGGGCGGGGCGACCAGGATGAGGGCGAGGAGGGGGAGGACCAGGAGCCAGGAGATGCGGGGTTCGGGGTGGGGGTGCTCGGCGTCCGGGTGCTCGGCGTGGGGGTGCTCGGCGTGGGGGTTGTCGGCATTGCAGTGCTCGGCGCCCGGGGAGTCGGCATCGCCGTGCTCGGCGCCCGGCCTGTCGGCATCGCCGTGCCCGGCGCCCGGCCCGTCGGCATCGCAGCGCCCGGCGCCCGGGTGTTCGGCTTGGGCCTGCTTGCGGCTTCGTGCCCGCTTGCGCTCGTACCAGGCCGTCGCCAGCGCCGCCGCGATCAGCACCGCGCCGGACACCAGCACCAGCGGGCGCAGGCCCTGTTTGACGTACCGCAGGTAGAGGTCGGTCGTGGCGGCGTGCAGCAGGGACGCGCCCAGCAGGAACAGAACTGCGGCCTGGGCCTGGCGGTTCACAGCATCACCCATCCGGTGAGCACCGACACCGCCACGGCCAGGGCGAACGTGGCCGGGGCGAAACGCAGGGCGAAGGAGCGGCCGAAGGTGCCCGCCTGCATCGCGAACAGCTTGAGGTCGATCATCGGGCCCACCACGAGGAAGGCGAGGCGGGCCGTCAGCGAGAACTGCGACAGCGACGCCGCCACGAACGCGTCCGCCTCCGAGCAGATCGACAGCACGACGGCGAGGACCGCGAGGGCCAGGACCGACAGCACCGGGTTGCCGGCCGCCGTGCTCAGCCACGTCTCCGGGACCACCGCCTTGAGGGTCGCCGCCGCCATCGCGCCGACCACCAGGTACCCGCCCGCGTGCATCACGTCGTGGCGGACCGAGCCCCAGAACGCCTCGCCCCTGCTCTGAGCGTCGTGGGACGGGCGCGACGGCGGCTTCAGCCAGTCGGTGCGGCCCAGCCGAAGCCACAGCCAGCCCATCGCGCAGGCCACCAGCAGGCTCGCGACCAGGCGGGCGAGGACCATCTCCGGGTTGCCGGGGAAGGCCACGGCCGTCGCCGTCAGCACGATCGGGTTGATCGCCGGGGCGGACAGCAGGAACGTCAGCGCCGCCGCCGGGGTGACACCGCGCCGGACCAGCGCCCCGGCCACCGGCACCGACGCGCACTCGCAGCCCGGCAGCACCGCGCCCGCCGCTCCGGCGACCGGGACGGCCAGCGCGGGGCGGGACGGCAGGGCGCGGGCGAAGAAGGACGGCGGCACGAACACCGCGATGGCCGCCGAGAGCAGCACGCCGAGCACCAGGAAGGGCAGCGCCTGCACCATCACCGCGACGAACACCGTGGTCCAGCTCTGCATGACGGGCGCGGCGAGGGCACCTCGGATCGGGCCCTGGAACAGGACCAGGACGAGCATGACGATGGTCAGCAGCAGCGGCGAATCGAGACGCCGGCCCTCCTCCTGCGGCTTCGCCGGTGCGCCGGGCTTCACGGACGCGCTGGACTCGGCGGGTGCGCCGGGCTTCCCCGCGTGCTGCGGCCTCGCCGGTTCGCTCGGCTTCGTCGGTTGCCCGCCGTCGTCGGTCCGCTCTGGGGCGGGCTTGGTGATCGCCACGGGCGAGGTACCTCCGGTGGTGCGGAACGGCGCCGGTTCCGGCGCCGGTTTCCCTCCCCTCCCATACGGTCGCGGGTCCGCAGGCGTTCAACACCGGCAGGGCCGCTCCTGGAGCCACCCGTCACCTTGAGGCACTCCTTGCCCCTGTGGGGAGCGTTCCGGCTCCGTCACCACCAGGTTGTCGTGTAGGGCGAGTTGCACACACCTGGCGACACAGCGGTGATGCAGGCCCGGAAGGCGACGCTTGAGCTGGAACTCGTCCGAGTGCCGGATGTCCAGTACCGTGCGCTGGTTATCTGATACGTGGCGGAGCAGTCTTGACATGCTCT
>NZ_JBYIVZ010000089.1:0-20617 GCF_057710365.1 Streptomyces sp. bgisy027 | reverse complement strand
TCGGCCGTGATGTCGTCGGCGGTCTTGGTCAGGAGTGCTGTGTTCGCGTCGGCGTCGTGGCTGAGCATGAGGGATCGGTGGGGGAGCCGACCGAGTTGGTCGACCAGTTCGGCTGCTGCGGGATTGGCGGCCGGGGTCAGTTGGAAGATGTCGGGGTAGCGGTCCTCGGTCGTACGGGTGAAGACGTCCGACTCGGTCAGGGCACGGTCGTCGTCGAGAAGGACCGGAACCGCTGTGGCGGTGACCGTGGGGAACAGTAGTCCGGCCGCGGTGGCTTGGGTGGCCAGGGTGAGACCGAGCCAGGTGGAGAGTTGGTCGGGGAAGAACTGTGGCTTGAGTTCCTTGCCGGAGGGCTTCCACATGGGCGCGCGGCGGCCGTCGTGCAGGGCCTTGGTCACGCTCGGGTGCTGGGTGGGGTGGAGCTGTTCGCCAGCGAGGACCCTTTCGCGTACCTGGTCGTAGAGGCCGGTTGCATCGAGCAGGCCGAGTCCGATGGCGGCAGCCGACGGCCAGGGCAGTACTTTGACCGAGCTGTCGGCCTCGGTGCGGGCGAAGACGCGGTCGTTGGCGAGCAGCTCCCATCCCTGGCGGGCGAGGAGGAGGGCTGTGGTGGTCTTGCCGGCGCCCTTGTCGCCGAGGGTGAGCACGGTGCGGCCGTCCTTGACGGCAGCAGAGGCGTGAAGGACGGTCCAGCCGTCGGCGAGGAGCTGGGCGCGTACGAGCTCGCGTGCGAGGCGGGCGGCGGCGACGGCGACGGGTTCGCAGTGCTCGCCGACGATGACGATGTGGCGCCGGTCGGCGTGGTAGGCAAGGCGTTCGTCGGGCTGCACGGCGTAGGTGATGCCGTCCTGTCGTGACACGAGCGTGCGGGCGTTCGCGTAGTCGGTCTCGGCGAATCCGTAGTCGCGGACGAGGGTGTGAATGTCCTCCATCCGGTCGGTGTCGACGTCGGCCAGGACCAGGCCGCCGCCGTCCTCGGCGATCCTGTCGCCCGATGGGGCCTTGGCCGTGGTGGCGTTCCACCACGGGCCGAAGTAGCGGCGGGACCAGTCGGTGACCTCCTCCATCTGGGAGGCGACGGTTACGGTGGCGGTATCGGCGGTGATACGGGTAGCGGTCAACGGCACGACGGTGCTCCTTCACGGTTGATGTTGCGATAGGCGGCGCCCAACTTGGCGCGGGCCGCGATGAACTGGGCGGTTTCCCGCTCGTTCAGGGGCAGAGGGGTGACGGTGGGCTGACCGGAAGCGATCTGCACCCGGATTCCGAGCCACACACCGCCGCGGTTGACGGACAGCACGTCCGTGCCGTCCTCGATGGCCAGGAGCTTGCGCAGGGCGGACACCGTGGCCGCGGCCGGGCCGTTGCGGACACGGCCGATCCCGGAGTTGATCCGGCGCGGCCGGTCGCGGAGCTCAGCCGTCACGACATCGAGCGGCACCACGGCGGGCCGCCCGTTGATCGTGGTCGACGACGCGCAGATGACCGCGCTGTCGCCGTGCTCGCCGATCACGTAGCCTTCAACGGTCTCGACCGGCACGCGGTGATGCTGGGCAAGGGCGGTGTCCGTGGCGGAGCCGATCCCGACCACCTGGCGCGCGCGGGACAGGTCGGCGAAGTAGCGGGCCAGCACGTCGACCGGGTTGGTGACCATGACGACGATGCCCGGATAGCCGGTCAGGGTGTGGGCCCACTCGGCGATGACCGTGGCATTCGCGGCCAGTCCGGCCATGCGCACATCCGCGGAACGGGTGTTGGTGAAGTGGGCACGAGGGCAGATGACCAGCGCGTCAGCGTCGGCCATGTCGGCCCGGATGGCGGTGAACACGTGAGGGCCTCCCACGAGTTGCCGGGCCTCTTCCAGGTCCGTCACCAGGCCGCACGCGGCATCGGGCGCGCGGGACGTGACCAGCAGACGGGTACACCAGGGCTCGGCAGCCAGGAGCGCGGCTACGGTCTGGCCGACCGCGCCGGCACCGATGACGCCAACGGTGTAGCGGCGGGTCATCGAACCGCCTCCCGGGTCACCGACGCGAGCGCCAGGCGCCACACCACGTCAGGATCGGTCCCGGCGGTCAGGTTGGCACTGACGCAGTCCAGGACCGTGCACAGGGCCGGAGCGGAGTCGACGACCGCACACGCGTGTTCCGGCAGCGGCAGCGCGGCCGGGGCGGCGAGGTACGTCGAGAGGATGTTGACGCTGTCCATCAGCCACGTGACCAGCAGCCGGCGCAGCCACATCCCGCGCTCGGCCCGTCCGATGTGCCGGGCCTGGCCCCGTGTGAAGGTGTCGATGCCTTCCACCACGAGGGCAGAGCGATGGACCGGCACGGCCGAGAGTACGGAGATCAGGGCGCGGGAGGCGAGCTTCGCGGTGTCCTGGTGGGCACCCCCACGGGACAGGCCCGGGTCGATGAACACCGGGTGCTCGTCGGGCCCGTCCGGGAAGAGGACGTGTTCGGGCTTCAGGTCGCCGTACACGACCAGACGGGGGCCGGGGGCCGGAGTGAGCCGGAGTTTCAGCAGCCGGGCCACCACCGTCCCGAGCACGGCCACCACGCCGCGGCGGGTGCGTTCGTTGAGCTGGTCGGCGCCGAGCCGGGCGACGTAGGCGCGGCCGGAGATGCCGTTGAACTTCCGGCGGAACGTCGTGTCGATGCCGCGCTCGGCGATTGGTGCCGCGTCGACCGCGTCGACCACTGTCGGTGACTGGAGCGCGGCGAGGCCGCGGAACGCTCCGGTCATCAAGTCGGCGGTCCGGGCGGGTTCCTTGGTGATCAGGTCGAGCAGGCTCGGGCCGGTCACGGCCTCAGTGAACAGCACCCCGTTCCGGTAACCGGCGCATCGGGCGACCCGGATCCCGGCAGCGTCCAGGGCCCGGAGCTGGGCAGCCTCCCGGGCCAGCAGCGACGTGGGCGTCGTCGCGTAGGCGGCTTGTGCCGCACGGACCCGTCCCCCGTCCCCCGCGACGCCCCGCAGCACGGAGACGAGGGAGAGGCCAAGGACGGAGTCCTTCGCGAACAGCTCGCGGCCGGCGAGCTGTACCCGGCGCACGTAGCCGGTGACCGACGGGACGTGAGTGCCGAGCGTCACAGGCTCGCTGGGCCACTCCTCGGTTGCCGCGCGGCGTATCCGGTCGGCGGAGAGCTCGAACAGGGTGCCCGGTTCGGGCAGGACGTGCGGCATGCGGAGCCTCCAACGAGGGAGAGGGACGGAAGGTGTGTGCCGCTCTGTCTCATGCGGGCGAGCACGGGAGTGGACACAGGGGAGGCGGGGCCGGTGGCCGGGCGGGAAGGGGAAGCACCGTCTGGCCACCGGAGATCACCAGTCGGCGCCGCCGTAGGCGAGCAGGGCGAGCACGAAGGCGGTGACCGTCACGACGAAGAGGAGTTGTGCGGTGACCTGTCGCCAGCCGATCCGGGATTTCCGCCGCCGACGCGGTGGCGGGGCGGCCTTCCGGTACGCCCTGTCTAAGCCGTCGAGCGGTGTCACAGGGGCACCCTCAGCTCTGCCCAGCAGCGTTTGCCCCACGGACGGGCGGCGGGGCCGAGCCGGTCGTAACCCCAGCGCTCGCTCAGGGATTCGACGATGACCAGCCCTCGCCCACTTTGCTCCTCGCTTTGAGGAGTACGCAGGTGAGGAATGCATTCGGGCGCGCGGTCGATGACCGCGAGGTAGACGCGCGCGTCACTGGGCCGGTTGACGATGACCCGGACAGAGGGACCTCGCGCGTGCCGCACCGCGTTGGTGAACAGCTCGGCCATCACCAGGGCTGCGGACTCGGCCACCTCGCCGGGGAGGTTCCATGCGGAACACGCCGTGCGGGCCAGACCGCGGGCCAGTGGCGCCGTCTCCTCGGTACGGGGGCGGAGTTCGCTGTAGCCGGGACATCCCTTCGCGCGGGGGTGGCTCGCCGTCGTCGTCATGGATCACGCCTTGGTCCGGGGGCGGGGGGAAGCCGTGCCGGCCCCTCTCGGGGGATCGGGATGGAGGGGCCGGCACGGCCGTCAACCGGCCGCCCGATGGGCATCACCGAACGGCCTGTAATCACTCAACTCCGGTGCGCGCAGCGGGGTAAGGGAGCAGAGTGGAGCCACGGTTGAACTGGTTGAACACAGCCCGGGGGTTGGAATGGGACGACGACCGCGCACGCCCAACACGGCCCTCGCAGGCCTGATGCAGACGGAGACCATCGGAAACGCGCAGCTCGCGCGGCGTGTGAACACCGTCGGGAAGGAACTCGGGGTCACGCTGCACTACGACAAGTCGAGCGTGTCGCAGTGGCTTGCCGGCAGCAGGCCGAAGCCGCAGGCCCGGCCCGCCATCCTGGAGGCGCTCTCGAGGCTCGCCGGACGACCAGTAACGTCCGCCGAAGTCGGATGGGGGGACGACCCCGCCGAGGAGCGTGACGTTGCATCAGGAGTGGTGGCGCTGAGCCGAGCAGACATGGACCCATCCCGCCGCAACGTGCTGACCGCTGGCATGTACGCGGCCACGCTGGTGGTTCCCACCTACGACGAGCTCACCGACGAGCTCGACCAGCGCGTGAAGGAGACCAGCGCGGGGCCCACGCTGCGGATCGGGATGAGCGACGTTGAGACAGTCACCAAGATGACGGACAAGGTTGCCGAGATCCTGGACGAGATCGGCGCAGGCCACGCACGGCCGATGGCGGCGGCGTTCATCACCAACACGATTGGGACGTACCTGCGTGCCGATGCCTCGGAAGCGGTGCGCAACGCGATGCTCGCGGCCGTCGCTGACTTCGTCTACCTCACGGGATGGATGGCGATGTACGAGACGAAGCAAGGACTCGGCCAGAAGTACTACCGATCCGCCCTCGATCTCGCGGCCGAGGGCGGAGACCACATCACCTACTGCCGGACCCTGCGCGGCATGTCCTTGCAGGCATCCCACCTCGGCTACGGAGAAGCGGCCTTGAAGCTCGCGGACTCCGCAGCAGAAGCCGCCCCGGCATCCGGCCCGCGTCTCGTGGCGTTCCTGCGCGGCCAGCAGGCCGCCGCCGCGGCGATGACCGGTGACCGGACCACCGCCCTTACCCGGCTCCGCGAGACGGAGACTGCGCTAGCCCAGGCCGACAACCGGCGGGACGCCGTGGGCGGCTACGACGAAGCCGCCTACCACTTCCACGAGGCACACGTCAGGTGGTCACTCAAAGACGGACCCGGCAGCATCAAGGCCCTGCACCGCTCGAACGCCGCCCGCAGCCCCCAGGAGCGGCAGGGCCGCGTGCACTGCCTCGGAGTGATCGCCGAGCGGCAGATGGCCATGCGGCACGTGGAGGCAGCCTGCGCCACATGGGCTGAGTTCCTCGACGAACACCAGATGATCAGCTCTGCACGCGGGGACGAACACCTGCGGAACCTGCGCACGCAGCTCAAGCCGTACGCCTCACTGCCAATTGCGCGCACCCTCGGCGAACGGGCGCGCGAAGTCGCCAGGCTCAAGACAGCCTGACGCCACCATGGCCGCCGCATCGGCCTAGCGTGCGCCCAGAAGGAGTTCGTGGATGAGGGCCTCGGTCTCCGTCTCCAGGGAGCAGTCCAGTGTCTGGTTGACCTGCTGGACGCGGGTGATGGCGGTGTGCAGTCCTTGCCGGTTCCCGGCCGCGTGCTCGATGCGGAGCCAGTCGCGATACAGCAACTCTGCTGTGGGGTCGACGTCGAGGCCAGTCGCGACGGCCTGGCGCGCCGCGCTGAGGTCATGGTGCGGACCTGAGGGCGTGCGGTATGTGGCCACAGAGTGCACAACGTCGATGATCCGCGTGGTCATTTCCTGCTGGTAGGGCTCTGCCCAGGGCAGCGGCTTGCCGCCGAAGGGCTTGCCGCGGACCAGGCCGAGGGCCTTCTCCAGGTCAGGCAGACCGGTAGGACCCATCGGCAGGGCATGTTCGACGAGCTGCAGGAAGCGGGTCCAGTCGCAGCGCACAGTGGGGGAGAGCAGATACGGGTCTTCGCCGGAGGTGCGGCGTGGCACGTAGGGATTGCCGGAGGGATCGTTGCCAAGGGAACGACGCAGGCCTCCTATCCGGGCGTTGAGGGTGCTCGCCGACCACGGGTTGACGGGGTCCATGTCGGAGCACAGCACGTCGGCACTGCGCCCTGGCCGGAACAGGAGCAACGCGGCGAGCTGCGCCATCCGCGGCCCGTGGCCGGTGCTGTCCACGCCGGTCACCTCGACCGGACCCAGGACCCGGATCTCCGGCGCGTGCAGGGCATGCGCCTCGGCTCCCTCCGCCTGCGGCCCCTCGTAGCCGTCGGCCAAGTCCGCGTTCTCGCCCGCTTCCCCGGCATCATCAAGGGCTCTGGGCTCCGGCGCCGTCGAGGATGCTGCTCCCGGGCCTGGGCCAGTCTCATCGTGGCCCTGCCCCGGCACGGTGGCGGCGGGCGGGAGACGCAGTCCGGACGAATCCGTGGTGGCGGCGAGCAGAGCCGGGAACCCCTCGCTGCTCTCGTTCTGCGCTGTCGCCACGGGCGCCGGCACGGAGGGCTCCTTCGCCACGAGCGGCTGCGGTGCTCCCTCGGGCTCTTCCGGGAGATCTTGCCAGGGTCCTTCGGCTGGGTTGGCTGGCTGTCCCGATACCTTGAGGGCGGTGGTGATCTGCACGTAGGCGGCGTGCTCCAGGCGCTGCATGGTGACGTCGATGCCGGCGTGGTCGAGGTGCTGCGGCTCGGTGACGGAGGCGTTGAGGAGTTCCGCCTCGGGGAAGCACATGGCGGCGGAACTCGCCGGGGCGACCAGCGTGACGGGCACTGAGCCGGACCTGCTCATCACATCGGCGAACCGCCAGGCCGTGTCTACGTCCAGCGCGGCCGCGCACAGCAGCAGATACGGCTGACGCTGAGTTTCGGGCATCTGATGCGTTTCCAGCAGCCGCTCGGATAGATCCCGCAGCGCGTGCTCGGCCTGCCGCATGTAGGCGATCCGCGCGGTGGGC
This sequence comes from Streptomyces sp. bgisy027, assembly GCF_057710365.1. Lineage (NCBI taxonomy): Bacteria > Bacillati > Actinomycetota > Actinomycetes > Kitasatosporales > Streptomycetaceae > Streptomyces > Streptomyces sp. bgisy027. The sequence goes on along the minus strand of NZ_JBYIVZ010000089.1, from coordinate 13,659 downwards.
AGCAACTGCGGCAGATCCTCACCGAATCCGATCGCGACGACCTCGGCCTCGCTGGACCACGGGCTCATCGCGAGCTCCAGAGCGAGCGAGGTGCACACCTCGGTGATGTGGACCGGGTTGCCGTCCAGCAGCAGCGCGGGCACCTGCGCAAGATTGAGCAGCAGAAGATCACCCGCCCTTGTGGTGCCGGTGGTGACCAGTCCCGGATACGGTGCCGGCACCTCCCGGGCGGCCTCTTCGTCCAGGAGGACGGCATCAGAGGGCAGGACCCACCAGCCTCCCCGCCCGGCTACGAAGGGTACTGTTGCCTCCCGGGCGAGGCCCTCGGGTAGCACCTCCAGGTTGCGGGTTCCGATCCGCGCAGCCCGAAGCGCCGGCAGAACTCCGCCGCTGTCTGTGTCAGCGAGCCGGCGAGCGAGTGTCCGAAGCGCCACATCCAGGCGGGCCGCTCCGTCGGGCTCGGCGGCCGCCGCCAACTGGGCTTCCGCCGTGGACGGTTCCGGTGCGATGGCGATCGTCTCGCCGGGTTTGCGGCGGCGCCGCTGCAGCGTCCGGCGCAGGGCGAGGGCACCGGTGACGGCGGCCGCCAGCAGCGCGCCGGCGCCAAGAACGGTTCGCAGGTTCAGCGGACTGCTGGCCGGAGTCGGCGCCTGGGAGGCCGCAGGAGCGGATGACGGGGCAGCGGAGCCGGATGACTCAGCCGACGGTGAGACGGCGGAGGCCGAGGCGGCGGGCCGGGGCGCCGCAGAGGCTGATGCCGACGGAGAGACCTGATCCTGCCCGGGCCGCTGCCCACCACTGGTTGGCGACGCGCTGGGGGCCGGCGCATCGGGCGCAACTGGTGCGGTGTGACTGGGCGCGGGCGCCTGCTCCTCACCCGCGCCCGCGCCTGCCCCCGGGTCCTGCGTGGCGTCGGGCTTCTCGACGGCCGGGGGAGCTGTCTCCGTGCTTCCCGACTCCTCCTCGGAGGCGTGCTCTTGGGGCTTCTGCCCAGGCTGGGTTCCTGGCACGGTGACTTGCTGTCCGGGGCGGATCAGGTCTGGGTCGGTGATGGCGGGCAGGCCGTCCGGCTGCGGCTTGCCGCGGCTGGCGTTGAAGAGTCGAGGCCAGTCGTTGCCGTCGCCGAGTTCCTCCTCGGCGATCTTTGACAGGTAGTCGCCGGACTGGACCGTGACGACGTGCTCGCTCTCCTCGTCGGCAGCCGGGGCGCTGTCGTCCAGCTGCGTCCGGAAGCCTCCCGCAGCCTCGCCGGTATCGGGCATCTGCAGTTGCCAGCCGGGTTGCAGGAAGCTGTTCGCGTGGAAGACTTGGCCGTCGGTCATGGTCCTGCCCTCGTTGAGGTCGGCGATCTCCTGCCAACGCTCTCCGTCTCCCAGTTCCCGCTCGGCGATGGCCCACAGGCTCTCCGCCGGTCGTGTCTCGCGGACCGTGTACGAGGAGCGGGACGCCGAGGTACTCGCTGCGGACGTGTGAGCCTGATCTGGGCTGGTGGTGTGTGAGCCGGGGGCGTGTGGGGCGGGTGTCGTCTGGCCGGGGATGTGCGCAGCGGTGCTGGCCGGCGAGGCCTGTGCGTCGGAGGCCAGCGCCGAGCTTGTCGGCAGCAGGACCAAGATGCTGCCGATCAGCAGGGCCGCGGCCCGCTGCGAGGAGCCCAGCCCGCGCGGGGCGTGCCACGTCCGGCCGCGCAGCTGCGCGATGAGCTCCCGCACAGCGCAGAACGCGAACTGGGCCCACCCGAACCAGCCCACCGCGACGAGCAGCAGCAGGAACACCGCGCCGGTGTCCTGCCTGTCCAGCAGGTGCATGAGGTCGTCGTGTGTGGAAGCCCAGATGACCGGGGTGGCCCAGGCCAGCAGCAGCGGCAGCCCGGCGACCGCGACGGTCAGGACGATCAGGCTGAGCACGGCCTTGAGGACACGACCCAGGGTGCGGCCGGCTGTCGCGGCGGGGGAGGGGGCGGTGCGCATCAGGTCCCTTCAGGAGCGGTGACGCCGTGCAGGAGGGTCGCCTTGCCGTGGCCGGTCACCGACAGGGAGCCGATGCCGACCGCCGCCAGAAACTTCGTGTCGTAGGAGCCGGTGACGACGACGCTGAGGGTTTTGCCGTCGCCGGACACGGTGACCGTGCCGGTGGCGCCGGCGGATTGCAGATAGGCCTGGGCGGCTGCTGCTGCGTCCTGCGGGTCCACGACGATCGCGTTGCCGCTGATGGCTTCGGCGGGGTCGATGGCCTGCCCGCCCGCCCGGGCCGCTTCCCCGGCGACGTAGTCGGCGCGCTCCGTGGCGCGCATCTTGCTGCCACCGTCGACGGCGATGCCGATGATCCCGATCAGGGCGAGGACGCACACCGCGACGAACACGGTGACGCCTCCCTGGTCGTCCAGCCGTGCTCGTAGCCACCACCGTCGGAAGATCATCAGGCACCTCGCTGCCGGTACATATCCACAACTGAGGTGGCTGTCGACTCGAGCGTCTTAGTCCCCGGGACTCCAGGAAGCAGGAGATCCGAGAGGGTGACCGTGCAGGTCACGGTTGCGGTGACCGTGGCCACCTGCCCCACCGGCACGTTCAGACCGCCCGTGTTGATGGCGACGCTGGTCGACTCGCACGTGATGCCCTGATCGTTCAGGGACTCGGCAGCCGCAGCGTGTGCGGCGGCCTGCGCGGCCCCCGCGGTGCGGTGAATGGAGGCTTCCCGGGCCGCGTCCTCGGCTGCAGCGTCGATCTTCGCGCCGGAAGTGACGATGCGGCCGCCCGCGATGGCCATGCAGAGGAACATGATCAGCGCGGGGAGGATGATGGCCGCCTCGATCGCGGCGCTGCCCTCATCGCCGCGGAGCCTGCGAGCCCAACGGGCAATGCGCCGAATCCGGGTCATTGTGGGACCGTCCATCGTTCCACCGGGCCGGACGCCGACTGTGTGATCTGCAGACCGGAAACGCCCGGGATCATGGACAGAGCGCTGCCGGAGACCTCCACCCGCACCCGCTGCCCATTGCTGCTTGCGGAAACGCTGTAGCCGGTCAGGCTGTCACCGGCGGTGCGAGTCAGCACGTCCCGCGCCTGGGCCGCACCCTCGGCTGGGCTTGAGTCGTAGGCGCGGGCTGCGCTGACGCCCTCGCGGGCAGCGGTCAGGGCGATCTGGCGCGCGTAGAACCACATGGAGGCCTGGACGACGGCCACCGTGGCGAGCAGCACGAACGGGAAGATGATCGCCATCTGGATGGAGGCGTCACCGCGGTCGTCACGCCATCGCCGACCGCGCCACCAGGTACCAATCCAGCCGCTGTTCCGCATCAGATGCCGTTCAGGGTCCCGTTGTACCTGTTGATCACCACTGCGATGGTTCCGGCGATCACCAAAGCGCCGGTGACAGCGGCCACCCAGATGATGATGGTGGTGAGGCTGATGTCGCCTCGGTCCGGCCGGCGGGTGGCCTCCTCCAGACCCTCGCGCCACCGTGTGGTCAGCCAGAAGACGGCACGGCGGGTGCGGGCTGCGGTGTACCTCATGTCCTTACCTCTCAGGGAGTGGGGTCGGGAAGGTCTTAGACAGTGACCATGCGGATCACTGCAGGGAAGGCCAGCAGCAACATGACCAGGACCGCGAGCAGGGCTCCAGGAGCGGTCATCCTCTCGCTGGCGGCGTTCGCCTCGGCGGCCTGATCGGCCAGCAACTCGGTGTTGAGCGCCGCCGTACGAGCCCGAAGCGCCTTGTAGACGGCGGCGCCGTCGGTGGCCGAACCACGCATGATGTCGGCGACGTCGTCCAGGACCGGCAGGTCGTACTCGTGGGCGAGCTGGGTCAGTGCCTCGTACGGTGGGATCTTCTCCAGACGGGCCCGGCGCAGCGCGCCCTGGAGGTAGAGGAAGGGCCAGCCGCTGCCTATCCCGGCGGCCTTCTCCAGTGCTTCGGCGGGGCCGGCGTCGGCGGCCCGCTTGAGCGCGACCAGGTCGAGGTAGGCGGACAGGGCGTGCGCGAACTCCTCGCGCGCCCGCTTGGCCTGGTCCCGTACCGCCAGGTCGGGAGTGATGAACAGCAGCAGAGAGATGAGGAGCCCGAAGACGGCGGGCACGTAGAACGGCAGGGAAACACCCGCCAGGATCCACGGGACCGACACGATCACCGGGCAGAGCAGACCGAGAGCGGCGAGCGCCGACTTCGTCAGCATGAACCGGCCCGGGCCCTGCCCGAGCAGGGCCAGATTGGTAGTGGGGATCCGAACGCCGGGCACACGCTCGAGGCGTGCCAGCAGCCACCGGCCCCACCGTTCCTCGCGGTCCAGGTCCGGCTCGGGCATGGTCAACGAGGCAGGGGCACTGCGGGCGAGCGCCGGGCCCAAGGCGGGCTGCGGGCGCAGCAGTTCCCGCACCAGCAGAGCGAGACCCGCACCGACCGTGCCACCGGTCAGGACGGCAGGCAGTAGGTTCACGCGCTGACTCCTTCCGGTTCACGTCGATCGACCGGCACGTTCTGCTCCGCCGATTGCACGGGCAGCCGCACGGTGCTGGCCGGGTCGGTGATCAGGAAACGGGGGACGCGGCGGAACGAACCCAGTTGCCGCATCAGGGCCAGCACTCCGATGAACGCTGCCGTCAGGAAGGCAAGCACCAGTTGCCCGAGAAGGGTTGAGTAGGGCCGGGTGTAGGACGGTACGAAGAACCCGGCCGCCACGATGCCGAGGGTGATGAAGGTCATCCACCGCACCGTGGTCCGCGGCTTCGCCCGGTCTGCTTCGATCGACCGCTTGCGGGCGACCTCGTCCCGGACCGTGCCCGACAGGTCCTCCAGGGCCTGAGCAAGGCCCGGACCGCGGTCGTTGACGGACAGGATGAGCGCGGCGATCACCTTGTCGGCGGTGACGTCGTCGAGTTCATCTGCGAACGCGCGGAGCGCGCCCTCCGGGCGCCAGCCCAGACGCAGCCGGTCGGACAGGTTCACGACCTGTGGGGCGAGTTCGTCCGGTGCCCCCTGCCGGCTGGCGATCATCGCCTGTTCCAGCCCCATGCCCAGGCGCAGCAAGCCCGCCAGCCGCTGGGTCCACTCACTCAACCCCTCCAGCTGGCCAATGCGTGCCTTCGCCACCTGGCCGGGGGTGATCAGCCAGGGCACGCCGATGACGGCAGCCCCCAGCAGCACGCCGCCCACGAAGTTTCCCGAGACCAGCCACACGACCCCGAACACCAGGACCGCCCCTGCGGCAAGAGTCCGCCGCCGCAGACGGGCATCCGCGCTCTGCACACTCCTGTCGTGCATGCTCCGCCACCTCTGCCGCAGCGGAGCCCGGCGCGGAGCCGTCGTACCCACGACACCCGCTACGAGGCCGATCAGGCCGCCGGCCACAGCCATGCCGCACAGCAGCCCCCACAACAGCGTCATCGCCGTACCTCCACCTTGAGCGGCAGCGGCGCTGGCCAGGCTCCGTAGGGCTGCTGGAGCAGGGAGGAGTCGAAGCCGACGCGGCGCAGGTCGTCGATGCAGCCCGGGTCCATCCGGGGCACTGCCCGCAGGTCCCCGAACTCGGTGCCGGGGGAGAAGACCGTGTTCGTGGCCGGGCGGCCGTTCTCGCCGATCCCGGTCAGCTCCAGGACGTGGGAGACGTAGCGGTGGCGGCGGCCGCCGATCTGCGTCTCGTCCGTCATGTCGACGTAGACGATGAAGTCCAGCCCGTTGGCGGTCTGCCGGTAGGCCAGCCCCTCAGAAAGATTGTTGTGGGCGAGCGCGTACAGCTCGGCGATCCGGTCGAAGATGATGTCCGGGCGGCGGGCGTGGATCGTGCACAGGGTGCCACCCGACCCGTTTGTCAGCGCCTGCATCATGGCGACGACTTCAGGCCCGCGGACCTCACCGACCACGATCCGGTCCAGCGACATCCGCAGCGCCGGGTGTATCAGGTCCAGCGGTGTGATCTCTCCGGCGCCGCGCCCGGTGACGTCCTTCTCGCCGTTGGATTCGCGGCCCACCAAGCTGACGACCTGGTGGTGGTAGCCGTTGTCGTGGGCGAACAGTTCGTCCTCGGTCTGGATCGTGCTGAACCTCACCGCCGGGTCGAACTCGCGAAGCATCGCCCGCAGCAACGTCGTTTTACCGGCCTTCTGCTTCCCCGCGATCATGATGTTCTTCTCGGCGCGGACGCACGCGCCGAGGAACTGGCGCAGGATCGGGTCGATCGTGCCCATCTGTACGAGGTCGTCGAGGCCGGCGTGGGAGACACGGTGCCGGCGGATGACGGCATAGGTCATCGGGCCGAGGCCTGTGATCGCCTGGAGGCGAGAGCCGTCGGGCAGGGACAGGGCGAGTGTGGGGTTTGCGGTGGAGATGGTGCGCTCGGCGTGCCCCGATCCCCGGGCCAGTTCGCGCAGCAGCTCGAGCAGTTCTTCCTCGGAGTCGGCGATAGGGCCGACCATGCGGCGTTGGCCGTCGCCGTAGTCGAGCCACACCTCGTGCGGGCCCTGGATGATGATGTCCTCGACACGGTCATCGTCCAGGTACGGCTGGAGCCGGCCGGCGCGGAACAGGACGTCGTACACGGCCCGCCGCAACGCCTCGTCCTGCTGCGGCGTCATCGCCTGGGCGTCCGACCACAGCGCGACGGCTTCGGCGATCCATGTCAAGCAGCGCTGTTCCTCGCTGGCCCGCGACATGTTGGGCTGTGTCTTCAGCAGTTCTTCGCGCTTCTTGGCGACCTGGGAGGCAATGTCCCGGGCCACTCGGTGGTCGACGGTGACCTGAGGGGCCGCAGTGCCGAGCACGTGCGCACTTGAGGCTGCACCGGCTGGTGGAGGTGTGCCGTTCGTCTGGTGCGCCCGCGCCTGGGGCAGGGGCGCCACCGTGGGGTCGGGGTGCAGGGGCCTACCGTGCATGGGTCACCTCCCCGCCCCCGGGGCGGATCTCGTGAGGATGGAGGCGGGCGCGGCGCATAGCGGCTCGCTGAATCAGCAGAGTGGTGGCCGTGCGGGCGGCCTTCATGAGCGGCGACTTGGTGAAGTGGCGCGGCTGCTCGGCGCCGTCGGAAAGCACCCGGGCTTCCTTCGGCGCGTACGGCAAGGTGGCTACCACCGGCACCTGAAGGACGCGTTGTACCTCGCCTGTGGGATACGGCCCCTCATTGATCACCAGGACGCTGACGTCGCCGACCTGCTCCTCCAGCGTGTGCACCCTTCCCTGAGCTGCCTGTAGACCGCGCATGGTGTTGCGCACGACCACGAACACGGCGTCGGCTTGTTCGGCCAGGATCCCGGAGGGCCCTGATGCCCCCCTTCGGCCGAGGTCGATCAGGACGTCGTGGTTGGTCTGGGCGTCGATGCCGCGGAACATCTGCCCGAGGATCTTCCAGACCGAGCCCAGGCTCGCCGCTTGCAGGGGGTCGGTGATGCCGGGCAGCAACAGCCGATCGCGTGGTGAATCCTTTTTGCCGTCTTCACCGCTCAGGTCGATCAGCTGACGCCAGAAGGCGTCGCTGAACTCGTTCTTGCGGGCCGCGACCGAGAGGTTGCGCAGCCCGTACCGGTCGCCGAGCGTGCCCTGCAGCAGACCGTGCAGGACGGCACCGCCGTCCGGGTCGCATTCGGCCAGGATCATCCGCCGACCCGGGTCCAGCGGCCACGACAGCAGCAGGGCGAGGGCGCTCGTGGTGACGCCGGGCGCGCCGCTGCATCCCGCGAGCGCTATCACCGCCATCAGTTGCCGTCCGGAGCAGCAAGGACCAGGCGCACGGTGCCAGCCGACACCCAAGCTGCGGCCGTCGCCCCTTGAGCGGCCGTGGTGGCAACGTCGACGACGACGGTCCCGGTGCCAGGAGCGGCACTGGAGGCCTTCACGACCCGTCCGTCGATGGTCTCCGGCACGGTGTCGGACGTTTTGCCGACGTCGGCCTGGCCCTGGGCCGGGACGTGGACCAGCTGAACCTTCTGGCCCGGCACGAGCGCCGTGGCCGGCACCTGCTCCGGCTTAAGCCCGATGGGCACCAACTGCTCACCGGCCTTCACCACCGAGTCCTTCGTCACCTGAGACGGAGCGAGCAGGGAACCCGGCTTGAGCTCGACAGCTGCCCGCTTGCCCACGACGGACGCCAGGTCGTTGCCGCGCACCGCTTTGACGGCCGGGTCCAGGGTGATGGAAGCCGTGCCCAGATCATCCTCGGTCACGACCTGGCCGACCTGGACGTCGCGCACCACGGTCACCACCTCGGTCCGGTGGCCGACCTGCAGCAGCAGGACGGCAACACCGGCCCCTCCGGCGGCGATCAGCGCCAGCGACAAGGCGATGACACCTGGTCGGCGGCGACGGGCTGACACCCGCGGGGGAGTGACGGGCCCGGCCGCGGGCCCTTGCTGGGGGGCGCCGTTCGAGCCGGCTGTGCCGAGACGTTCTTGGGTCTTGCTCAACGTTCCGTCCTTCCGGCGCCGTTACCTGACGACCTGCAGTTCGCCGATCGGCACCTGCACGTTGGTTTGCCGGATCTCGGTGAACTGTCCTGTCTCGCCATCGCCGTTGACCTGCCAGTTCACACTCCACGTGGCGGTCGCGGTCACGCTGTACTCGCCCTGGGCCTGCGAGGCCGAGGTACGGGAGTAGGCGTGGCCGCAGGTCGGCGACTCCTGCTTGCCGTAGGAGGCGACATACTTCGTCCCAGCTCCGTTGCAGGTGACTGACGTCCCGTCGCCCATCGCCCAGACGATCTGCGTCACCTTGGCAGTGGCGGTCACCGTGACACCGCCCGCGCTGGCGCTCGTGGTGTTGGGACCGAACGTCGTGGGACTCGGGTTCACCCACAGCCACATGGGCACACCTACGACGTACGTGCCCGCCGGACGAGGACTTGCAATGTCAGGGCCGGACAGTTTCATCTTGTTGACAGCCTGATGAGCCACCACGACGGGATCCACCGCAGGAACGTCCGCGCCTTCATCGGCGACGATGACAGACGTGATGGGAGCGCCGTCCGGGCCGTTCTTGCACGTGCGTATGTACGCTACTTCGCCGGGCTTCCTGTCCCCGCCAAACGCGCTGCCAATAGGCGGTTGCGGATCCATTTTCGTGACAGTGCAGACAGGTTTGCTGCCACTGTTCTCGTTGTCCGAGTCTGCTGCGGCAGAACCGGAACCTGGCTTTGCGGTGTCCTGGTCTGCCTCGCAGACCACCCACTTGCCTGCTCCGCTGCAGGAGCCGTCTGCGGGCGGTCCCGCGAGTGCGGGCGCACTTGATGTCAGTGACACCAGGCCGACCGCGGCCAGGGTGAGGCCCGCTTGAGTCAGCAGGCGTCCTGCTGTGGTGTGACCTCGACGATCCTCCACTGCTTCCCCCACTTTTCCGCGGTGACCTTGGTCTCGTAACGGATGAGCCGGTTCTCCGGCATTGCTACGGGCTTGCCGGACTTGCGGTAGACGAACTTCCAGTCGGTACTGTCCAGACAGTCCGTCAGCTGGGCGCTGGGCACCTTCCTGGCCGAGTCGAGCTTGTCGACCTTGGCGTTGTGGGTCGGCGCGCCGGTCGTCACGATCCCTTTCGATCGCAGGTCAGTCAGGTCGGTCTCGGTGCTTACCAAAGCCTTCGCTCCGGCATAGCGGCTGAAGTCTGTGCCCTTGGTGTCGCCCTTTGCGTACGCCTTTACCTGCTCGGCCCAGAAGTGGCTGTAGGCGTCCAGGGCGGCTGCCTTCTCCGCAGCCTGCGGATCTGTGCTCGGCGAAGGCGTGGGTGAGAAGGATGGGCCGCTCGTTGTCGAGGATGTCGTCTGTGTGGCCGCAGGGGCTTTTGAGTCGTTGCTGCATCCGGTGAGAATCACCAAGCCGGCCGAAGCGACGGCCGTTACGCACTTTCGGATGTGAACGGTGCTGAGTCCCGTCCGGCGGGAATTTAGTGTCACGTGGTCTCCCCGTATGACGCGGTGCGGCCGACCGAATGCCCAGCTACCGCACCCGGCAGCCCGGTTCCGCACCATGTCCATCTGCGGTGATGCGTTTGCGTGACGGTCAGGTTACGCATATGTCAGTCGACTGCCCATGCTGATATTTGGGTTCACTCGTACAACTTGGGGCGTATCCGGTCACTTTCAGAACCAGGTGTCGATTTATAGTCACCGAATCCGCAAGTTTCTTCCGTTAGTTGGGGCGGGCGTCCGGTTTTTACGCGTGCCTCAGTTGCCGGTCGGGTGCTCATGCGTTGATGACACCTTCGGTCCCAGCGATACCGTGGTCCGTCGGTCGGCCGTGAGGAAATGGTGAGTGACCATGGCCGTACTGGAAGCGCACGGGGAGAGCCAACGGCCCGCGCCATGCGCGGAATGCCGACGTCGGCTTGCTGGCGGCAGAGGGTCAGCCGGGGCTTGGCGTGGCGAGCGGGCTGGGTCCGTCTTACGGTCTGCGGGCCGGCGCTCCTGCTCCCTGACCCCTTCTGCGTCGAGCGCGCCGGACACGTGCATCGCACTGTCACTCTCTGGTGATGGCTGACGTTGCCGTGTAACGTCACTTCCCAGATGTCGTGACTGGCAGCACCCGCCCGCGCCCCGGCGCGGGCGCCTTGTTGTGCGGAGCGGTTCAGGGCATCGCCGGGACCGCGCAGTGCGGATCCGGATATCAAGCGGAAGGCACCAGTATGGCCAGCGGAACCGTCAAGTGGTTCAACGCCGAAAAAGGGCTTCGGATTCATCCAGCAGGACGGCGGCGGGCCGGACGTCTTCGCGCACTACTCCAACATCAACGCTTCCGGCTTCCGCGAGTTGCAGGAAGGGCAGGCGGTCACGTTTGACATCGCCCAGGGGCAGAAGGGCCCGCAGGCGGAGAACATTACGCCTGCCTGACCCTTGGACGTCATCTGGGCCCGGGGCAGTTGTCCCGGGCCCAGATCCGTACCTGATGAAGCCATCAGAATGCATTCATCAACCCGGTGAAGGTGTGGTGCACGCTGCACGACTCTTGTTGCGATGCGACAGGTGCGCGCCCTGAGTGAGCCCGGCTGACGACGACTGAGGCGGGCCGGCAATGGCGATGGGTACGGACCGAACCAAGGCGTGATTGGCGTCAGCGGGCGCGACGAAGTACCTGCCCTGGACGAGGAAGTTGCTGTCAACGAGGAACTCTTCTGGGAGGGGCCGCGCCGCAGCACGGCGCCACGGTGCTCGGGTCGGCGATTGGGGCGTAGCGGCCATGCGCGGGTCCTCGCGAGCAGGGCGAGCTGGTGTCCTCGCTGAACTTCTGGTGGTGAGTGAGGCGGCCAGAGCTGGTCGAAGAAGAATCAGGTGTCGATGTTGGAGCAGGGTCGGCCCTATGGTCGGCCTTTTCTTCCGCACGGGGTTTTCAGCGCGGATGACTCCGCCCTCGGAGGTCTTGCCCTGCCATGTCCGAGGGCGGAGTCGTGTTGGCTTGGTGGCGAAGGGGGCGTCTCCGGGCGGGTCCTGCGGTTCTGGGCGGCGGGATGTCGGCCGCCGCGGGAGTGGCGGCCGGGGGCAGTTGGAAGATGTCGGGGTAACGGTCCTCGGTCGTACGGGTGAAGACGTCCGATTCGGTCAGGGCGCGGGTGTCGTCGAGAAGGACTGGGGACGCTGTGACGGTGACCGTGGGGAACAGCAGCCCGGCCGCGGTGGCTTCAGTGGCCAGGATGAGGCCGAGCCAGGTGGAGAACTGGTCAGGGAAGAACTGCGGCTTGAGTTCCTTGCCCTAGGGCTTCCACATGGGGGCGCGGCGGCCGTCGCGCAGGGCCTCGGTCACGCTCGGGTGCTGGGTCGGGTGGAGCTGTTCTCCGGCGAGTACCCTTTCGCGTACCCGGTCGTAGAGGCCGGTTGCATTGAGCAGGCCGAGCCCGGCGGCGGCAGCCAACGGTCAGGGCAGTACTTTGACCGAGTCGCCGGCCTCGGTGCGGACGAACACGCGGTCGTTGGCGAGCAGCCCCCGTCCTGGCGAGCGAGCAGGAGAGCCGTGGTGGTCTTGCCGGTGCCCTTGTCGCCGAGGGTGAGTACGGTGCGGCCGTCTTTGACGGCGGCGGAGGAGGCGTGAAGGACTGTCCAGCCGTCGGCGAGGAGCTGGGCGCGTACGAGTTCGTGGGCGAGGCGGGCGGCGACGGCAACGGGTTCGGAGTGTTCGCCGATGATGACGAGGCGGCGCCGGTCGGCGTGGTAGGCAAGGCGTTCGTCCAGCTGCACGGCGTAGGGCGGGAGCTTGCGCAGGGCGGACACCGTGGCTGCGGCCGGGCCGTTGCGGGCACGGCCGATCCTGGAGTTGATCCGGCGCGGCCGGTCGCGGGGCTCAGCCGATACGACGTCGAGCGGCACCACGGCGGGCCGTCCGCCGATGGTGGTCGACGACGCGCAGATGACCGCACTGTCGCCGTGCTCGCCGATCACGTAGCGAAGGCAAGTAACGCGCCTGGCGCGCCTTCGCTCCCACCCGCCAGGGCCACGGCGAGGGCGAGCCGAGCGCGGCCGACCTGGCCCGCATCGGGGGAGTTGCGGAGTCCCGCGCGCGTGACTGGCTGGTCAACTTCCGGGCGCTCCACCCGCGGGTGATTGCAGCCGAGGCCATCCAGCGAGCACAGGCTCGGCCGAACCGAGCAGACGAGCACAGCCAGCCGAGCGAAGCCGAGCACACCGCGAGGGCCGGTCTGTGGCTGCAGCGGGCAGCCGAGCAGCACACCGACGCAGCCGAGCACGCCATGGCGAGCTGACCGAGACAGGCGAGCAGAGGACGCCGCGACCCGAACACAGCCGGGCACGACGAAGGGGCCGCCTCAATCCGGGCGGCCCCTTCCGTGCGTTGTACCCGCTGTCAGACAGGGATGTTGAACTCGCCCCTGTTGGCGCCGTCGAGGAAGCAGCGCCAGACGTGGTCACTCACGACGAACGGGGGGTTGGACAGATCTTCGTTGTCGCGCAGGGCTACCCGGCCGTCCTCCAAGAACGCGACCTCCAAACATCCACCGCTGCCGCTCGATGCTGTGGCCTTGAACCATTCCAGATTGGCGGGAAGGTCGTTGTTGGTGCTCATGGTTTCTCCCTGGTGGCCGCTCTGAGGAGCCCCGCTGATTCGTCGGGGTCCAACGCGTGCGACCTCAATAGATCGAGGGACCGAGAGAACTTACGGACGTCGGTGGGGCGGTCCAAGTAGAGGTTCCCGGCCGGTGAGTCAACGTAGGCGACGGGCGGGGCATCCTCGAACTCAAGGAGGGCGAAGGCGCCGCCGAGCCCCGGGTGTGCGCCCTTGCTGACCGGCATCATCTGCAACGTCACGTTGGGAAGGCTGCCCAGCTCCAAGAGGTGACCGATCTGCTCACGCATGACGTTGGCATTCCCGATCGGCCGCCTGATCACTGTCTCATCCAGGACCGCCCACAGCTCCAGCGGATTGTTCTCCCTGGTCAGCAGCTCGGCCCGCTTGGCACGCAGGCCTACCAGGTCCTCGATGTCGAGAGGCCGGTTGGCCGGCCAGGCCGCCAGGATCTCCCGCGCGTAGTCCGAGGTCTGGAGGAGCCCGTGCACCAGCACCGGTTCCCAAGCCCGCTCCGTCTGCGCGTCAGTCTCGAAAGCCAACAAGGGCTCCAGGCCGCTGGGCAGAACCTCCCGGTAGCCGTCCCACCAGGCCGCACCCGAGACAGCGCCTGACGCCAAATTACGCAGAGTCTGAACCTGTTGGGGGTCGGTGATCTCGAACATTTCACACAGTGCTGTTAG
>NZ_JBYIVZ010000088.1:0-21567 GCF_057710365.1 Streptomyces sp. bgisy027 | reverse complement strand
CCCCGCCCCGGACAACCGGGTGATCTGCACCAATACGGACGCCAGCCTCGTCGTCGTGTACGTCACCCACAACGACCCGCGCTCGGGCGACGGAAGGCCGTTCGGGATCATCACCGCCTACTACTTCCTGCCCTGCTTCCAGGCTGCCGACTGCCCCGGCCCCGAGCAGCCCCACAAGGTGGACACCGCCCTCACCTATACCGGTGCCGACAGCGCGGTGAACGGATCACCGGCCAACCTTTCTGCGCAGCTCACCAACAACTTCGGGACGCCGGTCAATGGCCGTGCCGTGCGGTTCGCCCTCGGCACGGGAGCCACACAGCAGACGTGCACCGGCACCACCACGGCATCGGGCACGGCAACCTGCACCATCGCCTCGGTCGACCATCCGCAAGGAACGTCGAACACGGTGCCTGTCGCCGTCACCTTCGGCGGCGACGACGACTACAACCCGTCGAGTACGTCCGCCGAACTGGGCCTGACCTCACCGACGAAACTGGACTACACCGGAGTACGGCACCTCGCCAACGGCACTCCGGCCCAACTGGCCGCCCAGCTCACCGACTTCAGCGGAGACGCAGTGCCCGGGCGCAGTGTGCGCTTCGCCCTCGGCACCGGGGACCACGAACAGACGTGCACCGGAACGACGAGCGACACGGGGACCGCTACCTGCACCGTCGCCTCTGTGGACCAGCCGCTGACCGACTCTGCCACCGTCCCGCTGCGCGCGTCCTTCGCCGGTGACGCCGGCTACCTGGCCTCCGACACCTCCGCACAGCTGAAGCTCCAGTACGCGACGGGTCGCGCCTACGGCATCTCGGCGCACGTCGACCTCATCGGCGTACCGCTGCTGAAGATCGATCCGCAGCCCGACACCGGAACCGTCCGCACGGCGGACACGACTGTGACCGACACCGCGTGCTCGGCCGAGTACGCCTCGCCCCTGCTGTCCGTGCAGAAGCTGTGCCCCAAGGTCACCACGACGCTCGCCCCCGGCAAGGTCACGGCGACCTCGACCGTGGCGCAGGCACGCATCGGGCTGCCCGGTGTGCCGGTCATCGAGGTGTCCGGGCTCACCGCGGTCTCCAGCAGCGAGTGCAGCACGGCCACGGGCAGCACCACGCTCACCCTGAAGATCGCGGGAGTTCCGGTTACGGTGTCAGGCGATCCGAATACGGAGATCCCGCTCATCGGAGGTGGCCGGCTCATCGTGAACGAACAGCTGCCCTCGACGGGCGCCGATGCCGGGCTCAAGGTCAACGGCGTCCACCTCGTCCTTCCCGCCGACGGCGGCGAGGTCGTCCTGGCCGCGACGGACAGCGCGATGCACAACTGCGGTGACTGACAACCCCGCCGACTGGGGCGGGCCGCAGGAATACACGGACGTATTCCTGCGGTCCGCCCGCCGGGCTGTCCAGGATCTGTGCGAACGACGGGGCACCGAACTGGTGTCACTCACCTGCGAAGTCGTACCCGGCGCTGCGGGCGACGTGGTCGTCGCCGCCACGACCGTGGTGCTCTTCCGCGGTCGCCGCTGCATCTTCCGCCGAGGGATCTGGCCGCCAGGCCACCCCGCCGCCACCCGAGCCGCCATCTACGCGTCCGTCCTTGAAGAGCGCCTGATGACACGCGTGGTCCCACAGCTCGGCGACGACGCGTCGCCAGTCGACCTCTGAGGCGCGCACTGACGAGCGTCGGCTCAACGCGCAGCTCCTCCTCTGGGCGGGGTTCGGCGTCGGGGTGCCGCCGCGGACGAAGTTCAACTCGGCGATGGCGAGTTCGACGCGGGGCGTGGGTGTCCTCCCTTACGCGTTCGGGGTGGTTGAGGACGTTGGACACCGTGCCGGTGGAGACGCCCGCGCGGTGGGCGACGTCCACCAGCTTGGCCCCGGTGTGACCGCCGGTGCGGGCGGTGCCCTGGCCACGGAAGACGTAGCGCTTGCCGTGGCAGGGGCACGGCATCGGCTTCGTACGGGCGATGTGGTCGGCGACGAGGGCCGACAGCCAGCCCGGCGCGTCGATGGTGCCGTAGCTGTCGTCCTTGGGCGGGCAGCCGATCAGCTCGCCCGAGTCCAGTTCGTCCAGCTGGTGTTCCACGCGTATGGCGCCGGGCCGGGCGAACTCTGTCTCCAGGCCGACTATTTCGCCCCACCGCATCCCCGTGTAGCCCTTGAGGATCACGGCGACGAACTCGTCGTCGCGGCCGGACAGCAGGGCTGCGCGTTCGGCGATGAGAAACAGGCCGAGCCGCAGGTCAGATCGCATGCACGGAGCCCTCCGTGAGGGAACAGGGAGGACGAGGTGAGACAGCAGTGGCGCCTCGCGGTCCGGATCTAGGACCTAGGGACCTAGGGACCTAGGGACCTAGGATCATGGACTTCGCGCGGGTCCTCGGCCCGGTCCAGTGCCTTGTTGGCCTTGATCCGGAACAGGGCGGCGATACGGTGAGTGATGCTGGTCATGACGACCGCCTTCTCTCGCCTCTCGGATGCCGGGTGATGCGGGAGAGACCGGCCGGGCCGCTTGCGGGCATGTACGCGACGGCGTCCGCCACCGCAGGTCACAGCCCCGACCATGGTTCTTCCGTTGTCCGGGTGCACGACCTGCCCGGCAGCTCCACCCGTTCTGGGCCGGTGCGTGCCTCGGGCCGGTCACGGCGTCCTCCCGGCCCCATGCGCGCCCTGAACGGCCCGGATGTCACGGACAGTGTCGGCGAAGGCATAGATGAGGGCTGCGGCGATGTAGCCGACACCCCAAAGGCCCCAGGCACCGGCCGGTGCGTCGGTGGCGAGCAGGGCGGGAAGGGGCAGTGCCCCGGCGATCAGGAGGGCGGGGGCGGTGCGGCGGATGCTGCGGTCCAGGCGGGAGGCGTCGTGCTTGGCGCGCCAGGCCAGGAGCGCCCCACTGGCGGCGGTGGCCAGGATCTGGAGCGCAAGAAGAAGCCAAGTCAGCAGGCCGGCGGCGTCCATTTCGGTCACCTCCGGCCGGGTCGTCGTTGTCGGCGGTGACGCTCTGCCCGGTCAAGTGCGGTGCTCAGCAGCATGATTCCGGCGAGGGCGCGGTCGGCGATCGCGGGATGCAGGACCACGGGGATCCCGGTCATCGGCTCGTCCCGGTGTGGGAGTGGGAGTGGTGGGAGTCGGCCGTGCGCGGCGGCTGCCGCTGATGCCGGGGTGCGGCGTGAGGGTCTGGCGGGGGCGTGATGCTGCGGCACCGCCCGGGGGCGAGAGTACTCATCCGGCGCTGGTAGGTGGCAGCGTCGACACGGTTGTGAAGGCGCGGGCCCACAAACCGGCGTGCTGCTTCGGCCGGCGCGGCACGCCGACCTCGCAGGTGGGCCGGCGGTGGGCGTCGAGGCTCGTCGGGGGTGATCAGGCGGGCGATGTCGTAGGCGATGCCCGCCAGGATCAGTACCCCGGCCAGCGAGGCGATCACAGCGGCCATGGCACTCGCCCCCTGCCGGGCGGGGGCGGTCAGGCCCGCCCGGGCCCGGCGCGGTGGTCGTGCTCGTGCATGGGGTCTCCCCTGCTCGAAGAGCTTGGGGAAGGGTCCTCGTCCCGGTCGTCGCGGTGCTGATCGCGTCCGCCGTGCATGTCCTGGCGGTGCATGCTGCGCATCATGAAGAACATCATCAGCGGGCAGGCGGCGACGAGGGCGGGCCAGACGAGGCTTTCCAGGGACGCGCCGACGATCAGGGCGCCGACGACGACGATCGCGGCGGCGAGGGCGTACATACCGTAGTTGCGCTGGTTCGGGCTGGTTCATGACCGGCTCCTTCGGCGGAGGGCCGTGGGCCGCGCCGAAGGCGGCCGGAGCTTCAGGTTTTGGTGAAAGGGCCGGGGTGCAGCGCGTTCAGGCGGCGCCGGTACTCCTCCTCGTCGATCTCCCCGCGGGCCAGCCGCTCACGAAGGATGTCCTCGGGCGTGGGCGCGACGGGGGTGTGGGTGTGGGTGTGCTCGTGGGGGCTGTTGAGGGCGCGGGCAAGCAGCACGACGACTGTGATGATCAGTGCCCAGAAAAGGATCATGCCGGCCGACATCGCGAACCAGCCCCATCCACTGACGTCGTGGTCGTACCAGAACATCATCGCCACTCACCTGCTTCGGCTGTCGGCGACCGGGAGCCGGACGGGCTCCCCCAGGGACTTTCTTGCCTTCACCTGCATCGTCCCTCTGCCCGGTGTGCCGGTCTGGGGCCGGATGGTCCAGGACCAGCGGGCCGTTCAGCCCCTACCTGGCAGGGGTGCCCGAGCGCAGGCCCGAGGGGACCGAAGTGGGAGGCGGGCAAGCGCATGGGTGCCGTCGACATCGTTGTGGTTCTGGCCTCCGCCGTGCTGGTCGCCGTTCTGGGCCGGTACTTCTTCGGGCCGCGCCGGGCCGGTGCCGCCCGGCTGGAAGGCGGCGTACAGCGGGTGGAGGTGACGGTACGGGGTGGCTGCAGCCCCGACGTGATCAAGGTCCGCCAGGGCACGCCGGCAGAATTGGTCTTCGACCGGCGGGAGGCCGGCGAGTGCACCTCCCGCGTGGTCTTCCCCGATCTCGAGGTCGGCGCGGGCCTGCCCGCCCACACCCGCACGACTGTGCGACTGAGCCCGGACCGGCCGGGTTCCTTCGGCTTCGCCTGCGGCATGAACATGATCCGCGGCACGCTGCTCGTCGAACCCGCGGATGGCCCCGTACCGCCCGCCGGAGACGGCTCCGGCACCAAGGTCGCACCTCCTCCTGCCCCCGCTGCCTCGACCGGTGGGCCGCCCTTCGGGCGAGGAGCGCACGGCGGCCGAGGCGGAGGCCGCGGACGCCGCCGAGCGGCAGGGCGTCCAGGCCACCGTCGACGGGCGTGCCGTCCTGGTCGGCACCGCCCGAGCAGGATCCAAGGCCAGATACGCGGCATCTCCCGCATGGTCACCGGCGACCGCTACTGCGTCGACGTCCTTGCCCAGATCACAGCCTCCGGCCGCGCCCTCCAAGAAGTCGCACGGCAATCTGGGAGAAGATCTTGGTCGGGGTCTCCCAGAGGCGAGGCACCGAAATCGCAGAGAGCGAGGCTGGGTATCGATCTCAAGACTGCACGTTCGCGAACCGAGGGCCCGAGGATGACCAGATGTCTCTGGGACGGATCATGCTCGTAACCGTACCGATCGCCTCCGGAGGCCTCGCCAGTACTACGGCGAACGGGACCGCGCTCAGGGTTTTCGCCCGGGCGCGGTCCCGCCTCGTTGTTCAGGTGTCAGTGCCTCAGTGCCTCAGTGCCTCAGGGTCAGCACGAAGACGCCGAAACCGCTGTGGCGGAACCTTGGCCGTCGTCGCCGGGGACGGTCCGGGTGAAGCGGTAGCACTGGTCGACTGCTGCCTTCGAGCTTGCGACGAGGACGGAGACGGTCACTGCGTCCCCCTCACGCACCACGTTCTTGACGTCGAAGGAACGCCGACCGGTGGGGTCGAGGGCATCCTGTACCCCGGCGCGCGTCAGGTCCCCGGCATACATGCTCGAGATGCGCGTCAGCGCCAGACGCACCCGGCTGGCGATCTGGGTGCTGGGACGGCACACATCGTCGTCCCGCTCGGCGACCCTCGACGTCCATGCCTGGCCGGGGCGGTGGGTGTAGGTGAAGACGAAACACCGGGTCACCCTGACGGGCCCGCCGCCGGGGAGGATGACCTCTTCGTCGTACTGGATGGATCTGGCAGCCGTGGCGGTGAACTCGCGACGGGACGCGTCGTAGGTGATCACCGGGGCCTCGGAGTGCTGCCCGATCACGCCGGTGAGTGCGTCGGCATCGGTGGTGCCGCTCGTGTCGAGTGCGCGGGCCGTTTCATCCGCCGTGTCACGGGCCTGCTTCCCGATCAATGCGAATGCCTTCTCCCTGCGCTCACTGTTGACGTTTCCGTCATGCCAGTGCCGGTACCACAACCAGGAGACGAGGACGCCGAGAACGACGGTCAACGCGATCAGGGGGGTCAGGCAGCCGGTGGTCACGAGGCGGCTCGCCCGCCTCGTGACCACCGCACCGTCGGATGTATCAGGTCCCACTAGCTGCCTTTGTATCCGATGTCTGCCAGTGCCTGATCCATGACTCGGGCATAGCCCGTGGTGCCGGCATTCTTCGGGTGGAACGACTCGAGGCTGGCACAGACGTTGTCCCCGGGCCAGGGCAGGCAGGGAGCCTGGTTGGCCGGGTCCCCGTCGTGGAAGTCACCATCGCCGTTCGGACCGGCGACGACACGATTGATCCACTCGTCGCCGTCACAGATTCCATGTCCCCGGAAGGCAGGTATCGGATCGGCGAAAGCCACCTTGGTTCCTGCCCTGTTCAGCTCCGCCACCTTGGCCTTCTGCTTGTCGCGGACGTAGTCGGCCAACTGGTTCAAGGCGTCGAAGTCGGCTGTCACGCACTGCTCGCCACTGACCAGGCGAGGGTAGCCCATGAGGACGATCTGAGCGTTCGGCGCGGCATCCGCGATGTCATCGATCAGGCCCCCGGTGTCCGCGACCGCCTGGTCGACCTTGCTCGTATAGTCGGCCGGGTCGCACACCCCGATGACGTAGCAGTTCGTGACGGCGTTGGTGAAGTTGTCCCCATCGTTGCCGCCGATCGTCAGCATGACCAGAGTGGTGTCCGGGCTGAGGACACCGGAGTCGATCTGGCTCTTCTCGTGGTAGTTGCCGATCCTTCCCCATGGGGTGGGGTCACCCGGGGTCAGCTGCGAAGTCTTCGCGCCGGAGCAACTGACGTCCAGGAATTGGACGGTGGTGCTCCTGCCGTCCGAGAGCTCGCCGATGGCAGCGCTTTGACCGGGCAACTTGACTTTGCGCGGCCAGGAGTTGTCGCTGCGTCGGCAGGCATTCCAGCTGTTCTTCCCGTGGTCCCTGTCGGACTCCGGTGAATAGGCTCCGGCACCCTCACCGGAGGTGTAGGAGTCGCCCATGGCGACGACCATGTGCTTCGGCTTGCCCGCCAGCGGCTGGAAGGCGACGGCGTCCCAGGCGACGTCCTCGTCAGCGGTGCCGTCATCGGTGGTGTTGGTCAGCTCCACCCGTGGGGTGCCGGTGAAGCGGTAGACGCCGAGTTCGACCCAGGTGTTCTCACTGAAGTGAGTGTTGACGTAGCGGTGGCGCTCACCGCCCGCGACCCCCTTGATCACATAGTGGGCCTGCTGCGTGTGCGCCCCGGTGTCCGGCATGTGAGCGAAGACGCGGGCCCATTCGACGTTGCGGCCGAGCGTCCAGGTGCCGTCGATGGTCATCCGGCCGCCGGTGCCGCCGAGATGAGCGGCGTCGCGGGTGTGCGTGTACCAGAAGTGGCCGCCGTGCCCACCGCCGATCTGGTGCAGGTCTCCCTTGGCCTCGTACGGGCCAAGCCCCGGTCCGGTCGCCGCCGGGTTGGGATGGAACGTGAACTGGAAGTCCCCGGCGTCGGTGTCCGACGATCCGCAGGAACTGTAGGTGTCGAGGTTGTCCGGGACGGACTCCACGATCAGCGCCCCGGCGGGGGCGGCGCCGCACTCCGGCGTGCCGTACTTCAGCCGAGTGCCGCGACCCGGCTCCTCGCGCAGCGTGACGTACTTGATGCTCTCGTTGCCGCAGTCGGCGTCGCAGTTCGGCTTCCACGTCACGTTCGAGCCGCGCCACCAGTACTTCTCGTAGCACTTGGCGTCGGGACAGTCCGGCGGGTTGGCGGCGTCGCAGTTGTTGGTGGCGTTGCAGAACGCGTCCAGCGGCGGCTTGACCCGGTCGCGCTGCCCCGGGTTGATCCACCAGGCGGGCCGGAAACCGGCGCTGGAGAACCCGGACTCGCCAGGCCAGTCCTGCCGCCCGTCGGTGCCGTAGGAGTAGCCGGTGTCCATGGACCAGGCGGACCACCCCATCACCTTCTCCTGGTACGGCCAGTTCTGGGGCTTCGCGGCGTCCCGCGGGTCGGACATGAACGGGTGCCGCGAGGGCGGGTAGAAGGGGTTCGCCGGGTTGTTGTACCAACCCAGGCCCCACGGCTTGCCGTCACCCTTGTTCTCGTTGAAGCCGAGGTTGTAGTTCCACAGCGCGGCGAACCAGTTCTCCGGCTTCGAGGGATCGTCGTTGTTGACGGTGATGGTCTGGCCCGCGGTGTGCACCTGGTTCCACTTGTCCGCGAGGATGTACATCGACGCGGCGATGTTGACCGCGTAGTCCAGAGCCACGGCCTTCTGCTTCGCCGGAGGCAGAGACGTCTCGTCGGGCTTCTCCAGGCCGGCGAGGCGCATGCCGTCGGTGACCTGGCCGACGCCGTAGCCGCAGTCCGACTGGTTCCAGTTGATCCTCCAGTACGCCTCGGACGTCTCCCCCTTGTGCCCGTAGAACCCGGCGATCGCCGCCTGCGGGTTGCCCATCTGGCCGGGAATGGCACCGCCTTCAGCCTGCCAAAGGTTCGACTCCTGGGCGAGCACGCCCAGCAGCACCTGGGCAGGGATGCGCCCGCCGCCCTTCAGAGCGGGGGCCGGGAACAATCCCTGCGGGTCGACGGTGCCCAGGCCCGAGCGCCAGCCTCCCTGCTTGATCCACTTGGCGCGCAGCTCGCCGCGGATCGCCATGTTGACGGCCCACTCGACCTGGTTCGGAGTCGGCTGCAGCGCCAGCCCCTTGACGTCGTTGCGGGGGATGGAGCACCAGCGGTCCGTGTCGACCGGATCGTGCGGGTCGGCCGCCTGTGCCGCCCGCCCACTCTTCTCGGGGCTCCGCCCCTTCTTACCGGCCGCGGGCAGGGCGGGCGAGAAGGACTCCTTCCCCGTGCCGCTGGTCGTATCGGCGACCGTCTGTGTGATCTTCTCCCCAGTGGCAGTCGCGATGCTGTTGACAGTCAGCGGCGCGGCAGCGTCATCCGTGGGGTCCTGGGACATGCGCCCCCGGGGCGAGGGTTCTGCCTTGGTGAAACCCTTCCCCGCGTTCCCGATCCGCTCCAGGCCCGCACGCACGCCGGGCATGAGCACGGGGTCGACGGCCAGACGGCCGTGGCTGGAGACGTCCGTGCCCGCCGGAACGTCCAGGCGGGCCACCGCTGTGCCCGTGAGCTTCGCTTTCGTGGTGCTCCCGGTGAGGAAAGCCCGGCCCCCCGTGCCCTGTTCGAGGGCCAGGTCCCCGAGCTTCCCCGACGCGAGCGTTGACGGCGCGCCGTGGTCCTTCCACAGCTTGGCGCGGGCCGTGCTGCCGCTGCGGTCGAGGAACGCGATCCCCTTGCTTGTGGGGTGGATGTCGAACGGCACACCGTTCGTGGCAGCCAGCTTCCGGAGGGTCCTGTCCGCGGGGTCGACCTGGACCAGGTGACGGCCGTGTGCGGCGACGAGACCGTCCTTCGTCGGGACGGCGGAGGTCACCTGACCGGTGACAGTGGTGTCGGTGGTCGTCCTGCCGCTGGTGTCAACCGTGAGGAGCCGGGTCCTGCTGTCGCGGAACGCGGTGAAGGCTGCCGTGTGGGTCTCGGGGTTGCACGACGGGTCGAAGTAGGCCAGCGAGCCGGTGAAGGGCAGTTTCGTCACATGGCCGGACTTCAGGTCGACGACTGCGGTGAACGCCCCGCCCTGCATGAGATCCGGCTTGTTGGCGAAGGTGCGGGGCGCGTAGACGACCGCAGCGTGATCACGGTCCATGACGCAGGAGTTACCGATCCACGAGTCCGCCGGCATGCCGGGCTCCGCCAGCGTGGCAACGGTCCGCCACCGGTAGGCGTCCTTGCTGTCCGCCACGAGGACCTTCAGGCCCCCGCTGTCCGCCGCGGTGGTGACCGCCCGGTCGGCCGAGGTCTTCCAGTTCTTCCCGAGCTTCTTGCCGGGTTCCGGCACACGCGTCGGCGGATCGGACGACGGACTGCCGGACGGCTTCGGAACGGGAAGGCTGGTGTCGGCGAACGCCGGCGCGGCTTGTATGAGCCCGGTCAGGACCGCGGTGGCCGCAAGGCCCGCGATCCCGGCACGGGCCGGTCTGCGAACTCTCAACTGCTCTCCTCCAATGGGAGTTTTCGGGCATGGACGAGAAACCGACGCAGCCTTGAGGGAGACGGTGAACTGCGACGGTGTCGCTGTCGGCGCCGACGAGGACCACCCGCGCCTTCTCCGCCGTGCAGACCGAGCCCCGCGGTGGCGCAGCTCGGCGACCAAGGCCGAGCCGGAGAGGCAGTCGCGTCCTGGGGGAACCGGAGTGACTTCCGCTATTCGGATCTCGACACGGGATCCGAGCCACCCTCAGGTGCCGGCCAGGGACAAGAACTCAAAGGTGCCGCCGGCATCGAGCCGCATGCTGTGAGGGGGTGCAGCCAAGCATCGGAGTATCCGACCACTGGCATCGTTTCCCCAACGGGCCGCTCTGCAGGGCGAGTTAAAGCGCCAGTCCGGACAATTCCGGTCAGGAGCTGGTCCACTTGAAAGAGGCGTTCTCGTTGTAGACCTTCTCGAACCTGCCGATGGTCTCGTTCGGGCTCAGCACGTCCTGCGCGCCCTTGTAGCCGCTGCGGTAGTAGACGCGGGCTATGTACTTGTAGTGGTCGTTCCTTGCGGATGCAGCGTTGTTCTTGATCTTCTGGTTGGAACCGGGCCATGGGGCGGACGCGCCGATCTGGCAGAACCGCAGTGGATAGTGGTTGGGGTCACCCGCGCCCGCCTTGAGGGAGCCGAAGTCGTAGACGGAGTAACCGATGTTGCGGTACGAACCCCTCAGGTTCGAGTTGTAGAAGATGTGGAAGTCGAACGCCGACCTCCGGTGATCGTCGCATGCGGATGGGGAATAGAGGTTGTGGTGGTCGCCGTCCAGCGCCTGGGCGTTCGGAGCCATGGTGAACACGGCCGCGAGGGCTGCACCGACGACTGCGGCTCGCCTGACCGGATGAGACATGGTCTGTGATTTCCTTTCGTCGTTCGGTGCTCAGTCGAGGGCACGCGCCTTGGCCACAGCCGTCTTTACGCCGACTCGCTGTTTCTCCAGTTCCTGCCGGCCCTTGCTGATTTCCTGTTCCTGGATGCGGGCTTCGGCATCGAACCACGTCTTCTCGACGTCGAACCTGTCCCGGCAAGCGACATCCGCCACTGCGGTGTCCTTCTCCAACTCGCTCGCCCGGTCGGCGGTGATGAAACGGGAGTCTTCGGCGGCGTCCATCGGCTGGGCATAGGCGTAGCCCTTGGTCTTCATGCACTCCGACCACTGCTCGAACACCTTCTGCACTTCGGGTGTCTCGCGTGCCATCTGGTAGGAGTAGCCACCGATCTGATTGACCAGGGGTGACACGGCGAGGCGGGGCACCCCGCCGTCTGCCTCGTCGACACAGGAGCGAAGGGCATCGCGGTCGGTGTTGCCGGACTGATCCCGAGCGAGGGCGTCGTCGTATGCCTTCTGCGCTTCCGGGTCCGGGTGGTAGCCGTACGCCTGGGCCTCATCGGCGTCATGGATGCCGTACCGCCAGTCGGTCAGAGTCGTTCCACCGAGGTCGGGGAGATCCGGAGCCGGGGTCCACTCGGGGAAGCCCTTCTTGTCCATGCACGCGTCGATCAGCTCGTCACGGGTGGCGCTGACCATGCGCGTCTGCGCCTTGGTCGGCGCGTACGTCTCCACGGGCAGTCTCCATGTGGCCGGGTCCTCCGGGTCTCCGACGAACGCCTTCGCCACGGGCGCCGCGGCGTCGGCCTGCGACCCGGATTCCCCCTGGGCGAGACTGGTTCCTGCGACGGCTACGAGGATCCCGCCGGCCACAGCGAGGGTTGGCAGGGCCAGTTTGGGCATCGGCTTCACTCTGTTCCCTTCCTGTCAGGACTACTTGTGGGCGAGTCGCTCGGCGGGCCTGGCGACGCTTCGGGCGGATGGGGCGATGCCGGCTCCAGCGCGCTCGCCAGGGATGCGGCCAGCCCGCGGATCTTGCTCGCGAACTTGCCCGGCCGATCGTCACCAGGCTTGACGTTGACGCAGAACAGGGCTTGGTCCGGCTTCCGACCGTCGCCACGCCGGACGACGCCTTCGTAGTCGAGGCGAGGTGTCCCGAAGGATCACGACCTGGTTCCGGGAGAACCCGTTGCTCTGGCCGGAGAGATAGAAGCGGGGACGCGCAGCACCTCGGCAATGCCGCACAGGCGGCACGGATTCCAGTCATGGCCGAGGGACCTCGGCGCACAAGGACGGTTCGATCTTGAAGGCGACTGCCGGCATCGCGACATGACGAACTCCCCCTCCCCCGTAGCGACCCCGGTCCCCCCGGTCGCTGACTGAAAGCGCTTGAGCGGATGGTCATGTCCCGCCGAGCACGACAGTCACCATAGGCACAAGCCACCAACACACAACAAGGGGTTACTGCAGCCTCACGCGCTGGTTGACGTGAAACGGTTGCACGCTGCCGTCCGCAACTCGCGAGTTACCTGAGCGGTTCCTGTGAAGCCGCGTTGCGGGTCGACCGGAAATCGCCTACGGAAGGGCGAAGTCCGATTGTGGGCGGCCGGGAGACGCCGACACCGGGCGTGCGTGTTCACGCAGACCGGGCAAGGTGGAGGCTTCGGGCATGAGCCGACCCTCCCGCACCTCCGTGAAAACGACAGATGCGATGTTCGTCGACTGTGGCCACGACGAGGGAAGCGTGGCGCCACTTGTCGTTCATGGCTGAAAAGTGCCTGGCCGCTACCGCCGACCACTGTGCTAGATTTCTCTTTCGATTCCGGCCAGTCACGCTTCGTTGCCAGCGCAGAGCCGAAAGCGGACTGGGCCATTCTGACCAAGTGGCCCAATTGGGAATCGCAGAGAAAATGGGGGATATGTCTTGAGCGGAAAAGCTGCCGGAGTGGCCTTGCCACGCATTGCCGAACCGGCCTAGAAGTCGATTCTGCAGGCCGGACTCGTACGCAGAGTTCCGTTTCCATTGGCGCGTCCACCCCTCGGCGACGTGTATTGATCTCCGTCCGGTCGCCGACGGTCCGTGACCGAAATGCCCTGACGCGCCTCGCCTCACCCACGATTCTTGTCATGTGCGAGAGATCCAGCGATCTGGCCAGTATCGGTACCACGGACTCGGGGTGCCGGTAATCTGACATATCGCATCCAGCCCAAGAATGCGACGGAGATCCCTGTGAAGCGCACCCCCCACACCGCAGCCGTTCTCGCGCTCGGTGCTGTCCTGGTCGCCGGAACTGCAGCCTGCAGCACCGACAGCACTGCGAAACCCGACGGGATGGGCGTCGTGGAAAAGCTGCCTGCGGACACGGACGAGGCGCAGTCGAAAAGGAACGCTCAGGAATTCCGGTCCTGGATCAACGAGCACGGCAGCACACAGCAGAAGGATGCGGCCGGACGTGTCCAGCGCATCATCGGTGAGTGGAACGAAAAGACGGGAAACGCCTACATCTCCACCGACATCAACGGCGGGAAGACCCAAGTAGAGGATCCCCAAGCGGCTGCAACCGAGATCGCCAAGGCTTTCGGCGAGTGGAAGGACTCCGACCAGGGATTTGCGTCAGTCTACGACGTCTTCGGCAACGCAATGATCACCAACTACAAGTTCTGACGAAGCGTCATCCATCCCTCCACGCTGCCACCTGTGAGGAGGCATACCTGGGCATCGGCGTCGGCCGCCTCTGCCCGGTCCATGCCTCTTCGCCGTGCAGCCGCGCCGCGTCCCGAACTCCAACCCGCCCGTCTCAGGGTCAATGGCATCCACCTCGTCCTTCCCGCCGACGGCGGCGAGGTCGTGCTGGCCGCGACGGACAGCGCGATGCACAACTGCGGTGACTGACAACCCCGCCGGCTGGGGCGGGCCGCAGGAATACACGGACGTATTCCTGCGGTCCGCCCGCCGGGCTGTCCAGGATCTGTGCGAACGACGCGGCGGCGAACTGGAGTCACGCACCTGCGAAGCCGTACCCCGCGCTACGGGCGACAGCGCGGTGGAGGTGAATCTGCAACAGCTGCTGACCGAGTACGGTCCGCCGAACAGGACGGCTCCGGCCTACCCGTTCCACCACCTGGTGAGCGACGGCGTGTGGGAGGTGCGCACCGATCGCGGATCGGGCAGCCCCGGCAGCAGGGTGCGGGAGTTGCGGGCCGCGGGGGCCGCGGGGCGGCTGGCGCCGGAGTTGCGGGCGGCGCTGCGGCGGGAGTCGGAGTTGCTCGGGCGTGGCCCAGCGGATGGGTCTCAGAAGCGGAACGCCCATCTCACCGCCAGATGAACAGGGCCGCCAGGAACCAGGTCAGGTAGAGCGGGTCGAGGAGGGTGACCGGGCGGTCGGGGTCCTCGCTGGTCCAGCGGGTGAAGTAGGTGTACGCCCTCTCGAGGACCACGTAGGGCAGCACCGTGCGCTTCAGCAGGCCGCCGAGTTTCCTCGGGGTCGCCTCGAAGTCGCGCGGCAAATAGCCCGCGATCAGGGCGAACACCGGCGTGTGGAAGGCGTACACGAGCGTGTACAGGGCGGTGACCGTCCTGCTTCCCTCGCGCAGGGGCTCCCACGCGTGGCTCCTCTCCTCACACCCCGCCCTCCCCTCACACCCCCGCCGGCGCCGGTCCCACCAGTTCCGACAGCACGTCCTCCATCGTCACGAATCCGATCACCTTGCCGCCCTCCCCGAGGACGGCGGCGAGATGGCTGCCCTCGGCCCGCAGGGCCGTCAGCGTGTCGTCCAGGGGTGTGTCGATGCGGACCCGGGTGACCGGGTGCAGGGCGGCCGGCGGGAAGGGGCGGTCGCGGTCGGTCGTGCCGAGGGTGTCCTTGATGTGCAGGTAGCCGAGGACGGTGCCGTCGGGTGCGGTGACCGGGAAGCGGG
Source organism: Streptomyces sp. bgisy027 (assembly GCF_057710365.1). Lineage (NCBI taxonomy): Bacteria > Bacillati > Actinomycetota > Actinomycetes > Kitasatosporales > Streptomycetaceae > Streptomyces > Streptomyces sp. bgisy027. The sequence continues at coordinate 6,816 of NZ_JBYIVZ010000088.1, read as the reverse complement.
AGTAGCCCGCCTCGGCCGCGACCCGCTCCAGCCGGGCCGGGGTGATCGAGGCGTCCACGGTCCGCATCCGCGGAGCGGGGACGAGGATCTCGCCGACCGGGCGGGTGCCCAGCTCCAGGGCGTCACGCAGGCGTTCGCCGTCCGCCGGGGTGAGCAGTCCGGCCTCGCCCGCCTCGACGACCATGCGCGCGAGCTGGTCGTCGGTGAAGACGGCCTCGACCTCGTCCTTCGGTTCGACGCGCAGCAGCTTCAGCAGGGCGTTGGCGAAGGCGTTGATGCCGAAGACGAACGGCCGCAGCGCGCGGGTGAGGGCGACCAGGGGCGGGCCGAGCAGCAGCGCGGTGGGGACCGGGGCGGCCAGCGCGATGTTCTTGGGGACCATCTCGCCGATCAGCATGTGGAGGTAGGTGGCCACGGTCAGTGCGATCACGAACGCGATCGGGTGGACCAGGGCGTGCGGGACGTGGGCCGTCTCGAACGCCGGCTCCAGCAGATGCGCGATGGCCGGTTCCGCCACCGCGCCCAGCACCAGCGAGGAGACGGTGATGCCGAGCTGGGCCGTGGCCATCATCGCGGAGATGTGTTCCAGGGCCCACAGGGTCATCCGCGCCCGTTTGTCGCCGTCCTTCGCGCGCGGCTCGACCTGGCTGCGGCGCACCGAGATCAGGGCGAACTCGGCGCCCACGAAGAAGGCGTTGGTCAGCAGCGTCAGGGCGCCGATGGCCAGTTGCACGACGGTCATCGGGCGTCCTCCGTGAGCCGGGCCGCAGGGGCGGGGGCGGGCGCCGGCTGTGTGATGCGGACGCGGTCGGCGCGGTGGTGGTCCACGTCCACGACGTCCAGCCGCCAGCCGTCCAGGTCGAGCACATCCCCCTTGGCGGGGATCCGGGCCAGCCGGGTGGCGATCAGGCCGGCGATCGTCTCGTACGGCCCCTCGGGCGCGGTCAGTCCTATGCCGGCGAGTTCGTCGAGGCGTACGCCGCCGTCCGCCTCCCACACCGCACGCCCGTCGCGGGTCGCCCGGGCGGGCTGGAGGTCGGGGACCTCGTCCGGGTCGTGCTCGTCGCGGACCTCGCCGACGACCTCCTCGACGATGTCCTCCATGGAGGCGACGCCGGCCGTGCCGCCGTACTCGTCGATGACGACGGCCATGGTGCGGTGGGCCCGCAGGCGCTCCAGCAGCCGGTCGGCGGTGAGGCTGTCGGGGACCAGCAGGGGTTCGGCGGCCAGTTCGGTGACCGGGGTGGTCAGGCGCCGCTCGGGCTCCAGGGCCAGCACGTCGCGGATGTGGACGGTGCCGATGACCTCGTCGAGGCTGTCGCGGTAGACCGGGAAGCGGGACAGGCCGGTGGCGTACGAGAGGTTCGCCGCGTCGGCGGCCGTCGCGTGCGCCTCCAGTGCCTGTACGTCGACCCGTGGCGTCATGACGTTCTCCGCAGTCAGCTCGCCCAGGTGCAGGGTGCGCACGAACAGCTCGGCGGAGTCCGCCTCCAGGGCGCCCTGGGCCGCCGAGTGCCGGGCCAGCGCGACGAGTTCCTCGGGGCTGCGCGCGGAGTCGAGCTCCTCGGCGGGCTCCAGTCCGAAGCGGCGTACGAAGCGGTTCGCGGTGTCGTTCAGATGGCGGATGAACGGGCCGAAGGCGGCCGTGAAGCCGCGCTGCGGGCCCGCGACCACCTTCGCGACGGCCAGCGGGCGGGAGATCGCCCAGTTCTTCGGCACCAGTTCACCGACGACCATCAGCACGACGGTGGAGAGCGCCACGCCCAGCACGGTCGCCACGGTCGGGGCACCGCCGCCCAGACCGGCCGCCTCCAACGGCCCGCGCAGCAGCGCGGCGAGGGACGGCTCGGCGAGCATGCCGATCACGAGCGAGGTGACGGTGATGCCCAGCTGGGCGCCGGAGAGCTGGAGGGTCAGCCGGCGTACGGCCCGCAGCGCCCCCTCGGCGCCCCGCTCGCCCGCCGCCGCGGCGCGCTCCAGTTCACCGCGCTCGACGGTGGTCAGCGAGAACTCGGCCGCGACGAACAGCGCGCAGGCCAGGGTGAGGAGGAGGGCCGCAAGCAGCAGCAGGACCTCGGTCACCGTGCCACCTCCCATCCCTCGGGCGGGCGGGAGTCGGCACGGCTGGTACTGGGAGGCTCACCCATCGGGGGCTCGTGTCTCCTTCTGTTCGGGGAGGTTCGGGGAGGTTGGGGAGGTTCGGGGAGGGGGCCGGAAGGCATCGACCGTTTTCGGACTTTCCCGCAGCGCGGGTCGGGACACCGGTTCCTGCGGGTCCGGCCATCCTATTCTTCTACTCGCTTGTAGAGAACGGCTCGGAATCCCGGGTTGTTCCCACGGACACGCACGTACGCACGTGAAGGAGTGAACGCCACGATGGTGTTCAAACGACTGCTCGGCTCGCTCGGCGTGGGCGGCCCCACGGTGGACACGGTCCTCGACCCCGGTCCCGCGCTGCCCGGCGGCGCGCTCACCGGCCAGGTCCACCTCAGAGGCGGCAGCGCCGACTTCGAGATCGAGTCGATCACCCTGGAACTGGTGGCCCGGGTCGAGGCCGAGCACGAGGAGGGCGAGAGCGAGGGCGCCGTCACCTTCGAACGGTTCACCGTCGGGGGCGGGTTCCGGCTCACCGAGGGCGAGGAGCGGTCCGTGCCGTTCAGCGTGACGCTGCCCTGGGAGACGCCGGTCACGGAGCTGTACGGCCAGGCGCTGGGCGTCGTCCTCGGCGTGCGCACCGAGCTTTCGGTGGCGGGCGCGAAGGACAAGGGCGACCTCGACCCGCTGGCCGTCGGCCCGCTGCCCGTGCAGGAGGCCGTCCTGGAGGCCCTCGGTCAGCTCGGGTTCGGCTTCCGCTCCGCCGACCTGGAGTACGGCCGCATCGGCGGCACCGGGCAGCAGCTGCCCTTCTACCAGGAGATCGAGATCACCCCGTCGCCGCGGTACGCGCACCAGGTGAACGAGATCGAGGTGACCTTCCTCGCCGGACCGGCCGGGATGGAGGTGGTCCTGGAGGCCGACAAGCGCGGCGGCTTCTTCTCCGAGGGCCACGACGCGCTGACCCGCTTCACCGTCGGCCACCACGACTCCCGCGACTGGAACGCGGAGGTCGAGGGCTGGATCGAGCGGCTGGTGGAGCAGCGCGGATCGCACGCCGTGCACGGCCACGGACACGACGACCACCACGGCCACCACGGCCACCACGGCCACCACGGCCACCATCACGACGGGCACCGCTCCGGCCCCGGTGTCGGCACCGCCGTCGCCGCGGGGGCCGCCGGGCTCGCGGTCGGTGTGGTCGGCGGCATGGTCGCGGCCGAAGTCGTGGACGAGGTCGGGGACTTCTTCGAGGGCGAGGAGGAGGACGAGGGAGAGGACGAGGAGGGCTGATCCCGCCGAGTCCGCACCTGGTAGCTTCTACAGTGCTGTAGAAGCTATCGATCGTATGGAGTTCTCATGGCCCTGTGGGACCGCATCAAGGAGTCCGCATCGACGATGCAGACCCAGCTGGTGGCGAAGAAGAACGACCTGAAGAGCGGTGCCTTCCGCGACGCGAGCATGGCCATGTGCGCCCTCGTCGCCGCCGCGGACGGCACCGTCGACCCCTCCGAGCGGCAGCGCGTGGCCCAGCTGATCGCCGGCAACGAGGTGTTGCAGAACTTCCCCGCCGACGATCTGCGCCGCCGCTTCGAGGAGAACCTGAACCGGCTCACCACCGACTTCGACTTCGGCAAGGTGAGCGTGATGCAGGAGGTCGCCAAGGCGAAGAAGAAGCCCGCCGAGGCGCGTGCCGTCATCCAGATCGGCATCGTCATCGGCGGCGCCGACGGCGACTTCGACAAGGACGAGCAGGCCGTGGTCCGCGAGGCGTGCTACGCCCTCGGCCTGCCGCCGCACGAGTTCGACCTCTGACCGACCGGCATCCGAGCGGCCCCTCTCGACGAGGGGGGCCGCTCAGCGGATGCGTTCGGGGTCGAGGTCCTTGCCGACGACCAGGGTGACCACGCCCGCCGTGGCGTCCGGCGCCTGAACGGCCCTGACCCCGGGCAGCCGTGCGGCGAGCGCCTTCGCCTGCTTCTCCAGGCCGGGCGGGTAGGTGACCTCGGTGGCGGCCGTGGGAGCGGGCGCGTTGCCGGTGCCGGTGACCGTGACGCCGGCCGTGCGCAGTTGCTCCGCGACGGTCCCGGCCAGGCCCTGGACCGGGGTGCCGTTGAGGACCTGCACGCGCACCGCGGAGGCGTACAGCGGGTTCTTCGCGCCCGCCTCCAGCCGCTTCTTGTCGACCTCCCTGTCCTTGGCCAGGTCGGTGAACAGGTCGGTGGCCTGCGGGTACTGCCAGACGACGTTGGCCTTGTCGCTCGCTACGTCCGCCTCGCGCGGGTAGTTGGGGACCGTGAGGAAGGTCAGGCGGTCGCTCGGGATGCCCTTGAGCTCCGAGGCGAGTCCGTACAGCGGCTTGATGCCGGCCAGATCGGGATCCGTCGTCAGGGACTTGGTGCCGGACTGGAGGAAGCCGTAGAGGGCCTTCGGGCTGGTGAGCTTGTCCTTCGCCTTGGCGGCCAGGGCGTCCATGAACTCCTGCTGGCGTCCGATGCGCCCGATGTCGGAGCCGTCCCCGACGCCGTAGCGGACCCGCACATAGCCGAGTGCCTGCTCGCCGCGGACGGTCTGGCAGCCGGGCTCCATGTCGAGCCGGGCCTTCTCGGAGTGGATGGCCTCCTTCGGGCAGACCTCTATGCCCTCCAGGGCGTCGACCATGCCCATGAAGCCCTGGAAGTCGACGGACATGAAGTGGTCCATGCGCAGGCCCGTGTTGGCCTCGACGGTCTTGATGGAGCAGGCGGCCGCGCCGGCGACCTCGCCACCGCTGCCGCCGATCGCGAACGCCTCGTTGATCTTGAAGTGGTGCGGGGCGGAGGTACTGCCGTCGCCCTTGTCGCAGGCCGGTATGCCCACCCAGGAGTCGCGCGGGAACGACACGACCGTGGCCCACTCTCGGTTCGCGGGCACGTGCAGCACCATCAGCGTGTCCGACTGCATGGTGGTCAGGTCCCTGCCGTACTTCGCGTTGGCGCCGTCGCGGCTGTCGGAGCCCACGACGAGGATGTTCTTCGAACCGGGGCTGAGATTGACCGGCCGGTCACCGCCGATCCTGTCGTCGACGTCGGCCGACCCGATGTTGTCGTTCAGGTCCTGGTAGACCCAGGCGCCGACACCGGCCACGCCGAGGACGACCACCGAGGTCACCCCCGCGCTCCAGGCCAGTATCCGGCCCCGCCGGGTCAGCCGTGCCCGGCCCGTCCCGGTACCGGCCGACGTACGCCGCCGTTTCCCATGTCCGCTCATCAGCACCCCTCCCCCTCGCCCCCGGCCGTCCCCCCATGAACAGACGGCGAACACCGTCACTTGCGTTGCCCGGACCGGCCGATCGGGTCCCGCGTCACAGGGGTGTGGCCGCGTGCAGGATGAGGACCATCGTCACCGCCGAGTTCGCCGACGACATCGCCGATACGGCCGTCCCCACGGCCGCGCACCACGCGGCCAGCCCCACCGACGTGAACAGCGACGGCCAGCGGCGCACCACCGGCGCGGGCCCGAGCAGCGCGGCGACCCGGCGGGGCACGGGCCCCGGCGCCGCGAAGCCGGCCAGCGTCGCGACCGGCGCGCCCCGGGACACCAGCGCCGCCCTGCCGATCGCGTGCGCCACCGTACGGCGGCTGCCGACCGCCTGGGCCGCCGCCTCGTCGGCCCAGCGTTCCGCCGTGTACGACACCGCCGTACGCAGCGGGCGCAGGAACGGGTTGGCGCGGGCGGCCAGTTGGACGGCGAGCAGGAAACGGTGGTGGCGCTCGGTCAGATGGGCCCGCTCATGGGCGAACAGCGCCCGGCGCTCGGCGGGTTCGAGGTGGTCCAGCAGGCCGGTGGTCACCACCACGCGGTCGCGCCGCCCGCCGGGCAGGGCGTACGCGTACGGCAGCGCGTCGGGCAGTACGGCCACCCCGGCACCCGGCAGCCCGGTCAGCGCCCGGTGGGCGTGACGGCGGACCCGGGCGTGCCGCCACAGGGTCCGGGCGCAGGCCACGAGCACCGCGCACAGGGCCGGGATCGCCGCCTTGCCGACGATCTCGTCGTAGGGCACGGCCGCCCGCACCTCGGGGTCCGACCAGCCGTCGGGCAGCGGGTTGCCGGGCAGTTGGGCGGTGCCGACCACCATGGCAAGGCCCAGGCACACGGTGCTGCACGTCGCCATCACCGCGGCGACCGCGGTGAGCAGTCGGGTGGCGGTGCGGGGGTGCAGATGCTGCTCGGCGAGGCGGGCGATCGGCCAGGCCGTCAGCGGCAGGACGAGTGGCAGAAAGACGAAGACCCCCATGAGGCGTCAGTCTTCCCCTTCACCCCGGGGCCGACCCCCGCCGCCGGACCCGGCCACGCCGCCGGTCTGCCCCAGCAGTTCGCGCAGCAGCCGCTCGTCGTCCGGCCCGAGGCCCGTGACGAAGCTGGCCAGCACCGCCTCCCGGTCGCTCTCGGCGTCCAGCACCCTGCGCATCCGGTGCGCGGCGAGGCCCGCCTGGTCCGAGGCCGGCGTCCACGCGAAGGACCGGCCGGCCCGCTCCCGGGTCACCGCGCCCTTGGCCAGCAGACGGGTCAGGATCGTGATCACCGTCGTGTAGGCGAGGTCCCCGCCGAGGCGCTCCTGGACCCAGCCGGCCGTCGCCGGGCCGTCCGCCTGCGCCAGCGCCGACAGGACCAGGGCCTCCAGCTCGCCCTGTCCCCGGCGCCGGGATCCCTGCCGGTGATCCGCCATGCCCTGTCTCCCTT
>NZ_JBYIVZ010000087.1:0-22759 GCF_057710365.1 Streptomyces sp. bgisy027 | reverse complement strand
CCCCCCCCCCCGGGCCGGCCTGTTTCCCCTGATCCACCCACGAACCCGGTCCTCTCCCCTGATCCATGAGACACCCGTTCGGGTGAACCCTCCACCGGAGAGCGGTGGCATGCGGCCGTATGCGGGCGTCCGGCTGGCACATCCGCCCCCGTGACCCTTGCCTGAAGGGGTGCCCACCCGTCTCCGCAACGCCCTGTCGGCAGCGCTGATCGCCCTGTCGTGCCTGCTCGTGCCGTTCGGCGCGCTGGCGGCCTGCGTGACGTACGGGCTGGCCGACACCGGCCGGTACGTCGCGGCGATGGCGCCGCTCGCCGCGGATCCCGCCGTGCAGGGCGCGGTCGCGGACTCCGTCGAGGCCGGGATCCTCAACGAGGTCGACCACCGGCTGGAGGCGTCACCCGCGGCGCCGGAGCCGGGCAGCGTGCGGCCCTTCGTGGACGACGCGGTGCGCTCGTTCACCCGGACCGAGGCCTTCCACACGGCGTGGGACGCGGGCAACAGGGCCGTCCACGACGCCGTGCTGCGGGCCCTGCGGGACGAGAGCGAGCACGCGGTCACCGTCGACCTGGCCCCGATCACCGCGCAGGTCAAACGCAGCCTCACCGAGGACCACGTCCTGCTCGCCCGGCGCATCCCGGTCGAGCACACCGAGGTCCCCGTGCTCCCGGCGGACGAGGTCGCCCGGCTCAGGAAGGGGTACGACGTGCTGGAGGTCGCCGGATTCTGGCTGCCGGTATCGGCGGCCGTCCTCGCCGCGGCGGGTATCGCCGTCGCCGCGTGCCGCCGCCGCGCGGTCACCGCGACCGCGCTGGGCACGGCGCTGGGCGGCGCTCTCCTCGCCCTCGCGGTGGCGATCGGCCGCCGGCTCACGCTGGCCGACATCGGGGAGGCGGCGCACCGCCCGGCCGCGGGCGCGGTCTACGACGCCCTGACGCAGACCCTGCGCACGGTCTCCTGGCTGCTGGTCGTCGCCGGTCTGACGGTGGCCCTGGTGTGCCGGCTCACGGAGTACCTCGCGCGACGCCGGCGAGGGTCCGCAGCGCCCGCCGCAGATCCGGCTCAGGAGCCGACGCGAGCCCGAGTCTGACGGCGTCCGGGGTGCGGTGGGGGTCGACGGCGAAGGCCGGGCCCGGCGTCACCGCGATGCCGTGCGCGGCCGCGGCGGCCGTGAAGGTGTCGGCCCGCCACGGCGCGGGCAGCTCCCACCAGGCGAAATAGGCGCGGGGATCGGACCGTACGGCGAAGTCCCGCAGGGCCTCGGCCACCACCCGCTGTCTGCGCGCCGCGTCTGCCCGCTTCGCCGCGACCAGCCGCCGCACGGTGCCCTCCTCGATCCACCGCACGGCCGCCTCCAGCGCGAACCGCCCCGCGCTCCAGCCCCCGGAGCGCACGGCCGCCGCCACCGCCTCCGCGCGGCCCTCGGGGACGGCGACGAAGCCGACGGTGAGGCCGGGGGCGACGCGCTTGGAGAGGCCGTCGACGACATGGGTGAGGCCGGGCGCGTGCGCGGCGAGGGGGTCGTCGTCCGTGAGGAAGGACCAGATCCGGTCCTCGACGACGGGTATGTCCAGGTCGAGCGCGGTGCAGGCGAGCAGGCGGCGGCGCTCGGGGCCGGTCGTCAGCGAGGTCGGGTTGTGCAGGGTGGGCTGGAGGTAGAGCGCGGCCAGGGGAGCGCCGCGGTGGGCGGCGGCGACGGACTCGGGGCGCGGTCCCTCCTCGTCGGTGGCCAGCGGTACCAGGGTGATGCCGAGCCGGGCGGCGATCTCCTTGACCACCGGGTAGGTCAGCGCCTCGACGCCGACCCGGCCGCCCGGCCGGACCAGGGAGGCGAGGGTGGCGGCCACGGCCTGGCGGGCGTTGCCGGTGAACAGCAGTTGCTCCGGGTCGGGGCGCCAGTCGGGGGTGGCGAGCAGCGCGGCCGCCGCCCTGCGGGCCGCGGAGGTGCCGGCGGCGGGGGACGGGCGCAGTGCCTCGGTGAGGACGTCGGGGCGCTGGAGCGGCGCGAGGGCCGGGGCGAGCAGCTCGGACTGGCCGGGCGCGCAGGGGTAGTTGAGCTCCAGGTTGACCGGTGCGGCGGTGGCGGCCTCGACGAGGGCCCGGCCGGTGCCCTCGGGGGCGGCCCGCACGAACGTGCCGCGGCCGACCTCGCCGACGACCAGCCCGCGCCGTACGAGTTCGGCGTACACCCGCCCCGCCGTCGACCCGGCGATCCCGCGCCGGCGCGCGAACACCCGCTGCGGGGGCAGCTGCTGGCCGGGCCCGATCCGTCCGGCGGTGATGTCGTCGGCCATGCGGTCGGCGATGCGCCGGTAGTCGTTCACGTGCCCTCCCCTGACATTGCACCGAGGGCAAAGATCTTATTGCACCGAGGACTTGAGGCGATCTAGGGTCGTTCACATGACCCCTTTCCTCGCGTACGAGGACAAAGGCGCCGATAGTTCGTCGGTTCCTCTCGTCCTCGTCCACGGCCATCCCTTCGACCGCACGATGTGGGCCCCGCAGATCGAGACGTTCTCCGCCGCCCGCCGGGTCGTCGCCCCCGACCTGCGCGGCTACGGCGCCTCCCCCGTCGTCCCCGGCATCACCCCGCTGTCCGCCTTCGCCGCGGACGTCGAGGCCCTGCTGGACGACCTGGGGGTGGACACCTTCGTCCTCGGTGGTCTGTCGATGGGCGGCCAGATCGTCATGGAGTGCTACGCCCGCTTCCCCGAGCGTGTCCGGGGACTGGTCCTCGCCGACACCTTCCCCGCGGCCGAGACCGAGGACGGCAGGCGGGCCCGCGCCGCCATGGCCGACCGGCTGCTGCGCGAGGGCATGCGCGGATACGCCGACGAGGTGCTGGAGCTGATGGTCGCGCCGTACGCGTCCGCCGAGGTCAAGGCCCACGTCCACGGCATGATGACGGCGACCTCGCCCGAGGGCGCCGCGGCGGCCCTGCGCGGCCGTGCGCAGCGCCCCGACTACCGTGAGCTGCTGACCCGGGTCACCGTCCCCGCGCTGGTCGTCGTGGGCGCCGACGACACCTACACGCCGGTGCCGGACGCCGAGGCCATGCACGCGGCACTCCCGCACTCGACGCTCCGGGTGATCGAGGGGGCGGCCCACATGCCGAACCTGGAGCGGCCACAGGAGTTCGACGAGGCGCTGGCGGCGTTCCTGGAGCACGTCGACGGCTCCTCGCAACCTTCGCCCCGCACGCCCCGTCTTTGAGGGAGGATTCGGGCATCGCACCCGCGAGCGGAAGGCCTGGACTTGGACACTGCGGCTGCCGAGTGGACGGCGCGACCGGACGGCATGCCCGCACGGCGCGGCGGCCGGCGGTTCGGCGCCTGGGTGGCCGGACTGATGTTCCTGCTGGTCAGTGTGGTCGTCGGCGGCCGCATCGCCGACACCGACGGCATCACCCCCGTCCCGCAGTTCCTCGCGTTCCTGCCGTGGCTGCTCGTGCCCGCCGGCTTCGGGCTGCTGCTCGCCGTACTGGCCCGCTGGTGGTTCGGCGTCGTGTGGGCCCTCGCGCTGCTCGGCGCGCTGGCCTGGTTCATCGAGCCGTACGGCAGGACGAGCCAACCCGCCGGGCCCCCGCTCGTCTCCTTCCGGGTGCTGACCTCGAACGTCGAGTTCGGGCAGGCCTCCGGCGCCCTCGCCGCCGCGGTCCGCCGCGAGAAGCCGGACATCGTGTTCGTCCAGGAGTGCGACGCCGGCTGCGACGACACCCTCGGGAAGGAACTGGGCGGCGACTATCCGCACCGCGCCGCACGGGTGCTCGGCGGCTCGAAGGGCTCCCTGGTCCTCAGCCGCTTCCCCCTCGACGCCGCCGACGACGTCCCCGGCACGATGGCCATGCCCGGCGCCGTCGCGGACGTGCGCGGGAACGCCGTACGGCTCCAGCTCGCGCACCCCATGCCCCCGCTGCCCGGCCGGACCGACGAGTGGCGGCGGGAGCTCGGCGAGCTGCGGGACTTCGCCGCCGAGGACCGCCGCACGCCTCTCGTCCTCGCCGGGGACTTCAACGCCTCCCAGGACCATGCCGCCTTCCGCCGGATCCTGGACACCGGCATGCAGGACGCCGCGCGGCTCGCCGGCCACGACCGCACGCCCAGCTGGCCGGCCCGCACGACACCGACGTTCGGCGTGCAGATCGACCACGTGCTGCTCTCGGACGACCTCTCCGCGAGCGCCGTCCGCTTCCTGGACCTGGCCGGCACCGACCATCGCGCCCTCGTCGCCGACCTCACCCTTCACCAGCGACGATGAGCTGAACAGGGGTGCCCATAATGGGCCGCATGCCCCGCGAGCTCCCCACCGGCCTCACACCACCCGACTGGCTCGTGCGGAACCTGCGGGCCGAGCCCGCCCCCGTGAACCGGGCGGCCGTCGTCCGGGCGGCCGTCGCGATCGCCCTGCCGCTGGCCGTCGGCCTCGCCGTCGACCGCCCCTTCTACGGCGCCCTCGCCTCCATGGGTGCCCTCAACGGCGTCATCAGCGACACCGCGGCCGCCTACCGCCTGCGTATCCCCACCATCGCCGTCCCGCAGCTCTTCGGCGCCGTCGGCGTCACCGTCGGCGCCCTGGTGTACGGGCGCGGCTGGGTCGCCGTCGCCGCCGTCACCGGGGTGGCGCTGGTCTCCGGGATGATCTCGACGATCGGCGCGGTCGCCTCCGTGTCGGGCCTGGTGCTGCTGCTGACCTGCGTGGTCGGCGCGGGGCTGCCGATGCCGGGCGAGTGGTGGCTGGCGCCGCTGCTGATGTCCGGCGGCGGACTGCTCGTCCTGCTCCTCGCGCTGCTCGCCTGGCCGCTCCGTTCGGGGGTGCCCGAACGGGCCGCCGTCGCGGACACCTACCGCAAGGTCGCCGCACTGCTGACGGCCGTCGGCGGCGACACCCAGGACTACGACGACGCCCGGCACGCCGTCACCCAGTCCCTGAACCAGTCGTACGACATCGTCCTCGCCCACCGCTCCCGCCACCACGGCCGCAGCCCCGAACTCGCCCGGCTGCTCGCCCAGTTGAACGCCATCACGCCGGTCGTGGAGGCCGCCCCGGCCGCCCGCCTCAGCGGCATCCGGCTGCCGCCCGAGATCCCGGAGGCGGTACGGCGTCTCGCGTCCGCCGTCGAGACCGGGTACACGGGGCCGGCAGAGGCGGAGCCGCCGGTCCCGGCCACCGAGACCGCCCGCGCCGTCGACCACGCCCTGCGATACGCCGCCGAGGTGGTCGCCAACCCCGACGTCGACCCTCGCGGCATCGACGACCGCCTGGGCCGGCCGGCCGCGCTGAGCATCCGGGCCGCACGCGCCGCCCGCAACGTCGCGCTGTCCGCCGCGTCCTGGCGCTACGGCCTGCGCCTGGCCCTGTGCATCGGCATCGCCCAGGTGCTGGTGTCGATCATCACCGTCCCCCGCTCCTACTGGGTCGCCCTGACCATCACCTTCGTCCTCAAGCCCGACTTCGGCTCCGTCTTCTCCCGGGCGCTGCTGCGGGCCCTCGGCACGGTCGCCGGGCTGGTGGTCGCGGCGGCGGTGCTGGCGGAGGTGCCGCGCGGGTGGTGGGACGTACCGGTGCTGCTGATTCTCGCGCCGCTCGTCCCGGCGCTCACGCCGCGCGGGTACGGCTATCAGACGGCCGCCATCACGCCGGTGATCCTGCTGCTGTCCGACGTCCTGAACCGCCAGGGCACGGGGCTGCTGCTGCCGCGCCTGGTCGACTCCCTGATCGGGTGCGCGATCGCCCTGGTCGCCGGGTATCTGCTGTGGCCGGAGAGCTGGCACACCCGCGTCGGGGACCGGCTCGCGAGCGCGGTGGAGGAAACGGCGCGCTATGTGGAGGCCGCGTTCGGGCCGGACGCCGTCGACCCGGCGGCCCGCGCCCGCATGCGCCGCGGCCTCTACCGCGACCTCTCCGCCGTCCGCACGGAGTTCCAGCGCGCCCTGACCGAACCGCCGCCCACCGGACGCCGGGCGGCCGCGTGGTGGCCCCTGGTCGTGGCCGTGGAACGGATCGTGGACGCGACGACGGCGGCACGGGTACGGGTCCGCCACGGAGCGGCCCCGCCGTCCACCGCCGAGGTCACCCAGGTGGCCCGCCAGCTGCGGGAGCTGGCGGAGGGAGTACGGGAGGCAGAGACCCTGTACGAGGTCCGCACGGACCTCACGGGCCCGGCGGAAAGCGTCCTGGAGCCCCTGCGGCAAGAGGTGGCGGCGGCCCGGGCGATCACCTCCCCGCGCTGAACCAGAGGCCGGCGCGGCCGCCCCGTGCAGGAGGGCGACCGCGCCAGTTGTGGGGGGTGGGTCTGGCCTTGCTCAGCGGTTGGCCTTGCTCAGCGGTTGGCCTTGTGCAGGGCCTTGTCCATCGCGGCGGCGAACCCGTTGGCCCACAGCTGCTCGACCTTGGCCCGCTCGTTGGCGTCCGGCTGGGAGTTCGTGCAGGACGGGCCGGGACCGCCGCCCGACATCAGTTCGCTGCACGGACCCTCGTAGTGGTCCGGCAGGCCGAGGACGTGTCCCGTCTCGTGCGCCGTGACGCGGGTGGAGTCGTACTCCTGGTTCTGCTGGTAGTCCAGGAAGATGTAGCCGTTGCCGTGACCGTCGGTCGAGGCGTACGAGCCGCGCGGGTCGTTGCCCTCGCGGTACGTGAAGTCGGCGTTCGAGCCCTCCTGGAGCTTCACGTTGGACACCGAGCCGTTCCAGATCTCGGTGCTGCGCGCTATCTGCGCGCTGAACTGCGGCGCCCCGGAGGCGTCGTAGGTGACGGTGACGGCCGCGGCGCTCGGGTTCTCGGCACGCTTCTCGGCGACCGACTTCAGGACGGCCTGGAAGAAGGCCCTACTGGCGTCGGAATCCGAGGACTTGGCGACGTAGCCGGCGTGGTCGGGGGCGGCGGAGGCCGGAGCGACCGTGCCGAGGCCGAGAGCCGCTACGCCGAGACCGACCGCGACCGCCGAACGGGCGGACAGGGAAAAGGACATACGCATCGATGACTCCTGGGTGGGGGGTGAGTCGTCAAGGCGAGTGTCTGCCTCTGTGCGGCCGCTGTGATGATGGCAACCGGTGATAGCACGGCCCTATCGGGGCCCCGATTAGCAAGGATCGGCGGGGTTTTGTGCGGCTGGTGAAAGCTTTGATTCCGTTTTAGTGTCCCAGGGCATGGAGCTCGAGGTGAGACACCTCCGCGCGCTGTGCGCCATAGCCGACACCGGCAGTCTGCACCGGGCGGCCCGCCAGCTGGGCGTCGCTCAGCCGTCGCTCAGCACACAACTGCGCCGGATCGAGCAGGAGCTGGGCGGCGCGCTCTTCCTGCGCGCGAGGACCGGCTGCCGCCCCACGCCGCTCGGCCGTCTTGTGCTCAGCCGCGCACGCCCGCTGGTGGCCGATATGCGTGCCCTCGTCGCGGAGGCGCGGGCGGCCGCGGCCGGCGGCCCGGAGCTGCGCGTCGGCTCCACCGCGAGCAAGGCCCTGGCGGGCTGGCTGCGCCGGCTGCGCGGCCAGGGCCAGGACCCGACGCTCCACATGAACGTCTCCCCGAACGCCCTGCTGCGCATGGTCGCCGAGGGCCAGCTGGACGTCGCCTTCGTGCACGAGGTCGAGGGCTCGCCGCTGCGCATCCCGCCGGAGCTGCGGCTGCGCGTGCTGATGGAGCGCGAGCCGCAGTTCGTGTCACTGCCGACCGACCACCCGGCCACCTCGAAGTCCGAGGTCAGCCTGCGTGACCTGGCCGACGACCGCTGGATGGTCGACCCGACGGTCGACGGTGAGTGGGACGCCGTGCAGCGGATGTTCCGCGCGGCCGGCGTCAACCCGCACGTCCTGCACGGCGACTACTACACGGCCGACGCCCTGGTCGCCACCGGCGAGGTCGTCGCCGTCTGCCAGCCGACCCACGCCGACAGCCCCACGATGGCGGTACGGCGCCTGCGCGGCGACCCGCTCGGCGTACGCCTCCTCCTCGCGGCCCGCACCGAGACGGACCTCGACGGGGTGTATCCCGCGCTGGAGGAGGCGTACTGGGAGGCGGCGCGGCAGGCGCCCGCGTACCGGGAGTGGCTGGAACACGACGACGAGGCGCGGCCGCCGGTCCCAGCACTCCCTTAGGGCGTAATGCCACCGGCTCAGACGCCGATGTCGCAGCCGTCCTTGCGCCAGACGGCCACGACGGCCGGCCGGTTGATCTTCCCCGCCCCGTCGGGCCAGGCGCTCAGCGGCTTCTCGGCCGTCGCGCCGTCGATCTCGCCCGGGTGCTGCACGGCGACGAGCACGCGGCGGTCCTGGATGACCGGGCCGCAGGTCTCGGCGCCGTTCGGCATCGTCAGGAACTGCTTCAGCTCACCGCGGCGGTCACCGCGGGTGGCGACGCCGAAGAGGCCGTCGTGGTTGCCGAGGGCGTTGCCGTCGGTGGAGATCCACAGGTTGCCGTAGGAGTCGAAGGCGACGTTGTCCGGGCAGGAGATCGGGGAGACGTCGTCCTTCGGGAACCCGGCGAAGTAGGTGGCCGGGTCGCTCGGGTCGCCCGCGACCAGGAACAGCGTCCAGGCGAACTTCGTGCTGTCGGCGCGGTTCCAGCGCTCGGTCAGCTCCAGGATCTGGCCGTGCTTGTTGGCGTTGCGCGGGTTGGCCTCGTCGGCCTTCGCGTTAGAGCCGACACCGCGGTTGGAGTTGTTGGTGAGGGCGACGTACACCTTGCCGGTGTGCGGGTTGGGCTCGATGTCCTCGGGCCGGTCCATCTTGGTGGCGCCGACCTTGTCACCGGCGAGGCGCGTGAACACGAACACCTCGTCCGCGGTCATCCCCTCGACGTGCGAGACGGCACCCTTGGCGGTCGCCGTGGCCAGCGGAATCCACTCGCCGCTGCCGTCGAACTCACCGTCGGCGGGCAGCTTGCCCGTCCCGTCGATCTCGAATGCCGGGGAGTCACCGGTGAGCTTGGCGACGTAGAGGGTGCCCTCGTCGAGCAGCGAGAGATTGTGCTCCCGCACGGCCCGGGACGACCCCTTCTTCATCCGCTTGCTGCCGACGAACTTGTAGAAGTAGTCGAAGCGCTCGTCGTCACCGGAGTAGACGACGGGGCGGCCGTCGTGGGTGAGCCGCACGGTCGCGCCCTCGTGCTTGAAGCGGCCGAGCGCGGTGCGCTTGCGGGGCTTGGCGGTGGGGTCGTACGGGTCGAGCTCGACGACGTAGCCGAACCGGTGCGGCTCGTTGGGCTCCTGCGCCACGTCGAACCGCTTGTCGAACCGCTCCCACTTGCGCTCGGTCGCGCCCGTCCCGAGCCCGTACCGCTTGTCCGTCGCGCGGCCGGCGTTGGCGAAGTACTGGTTGAAGTTCTCCTCGCCGTGCAGCGTGGTGCCCCACGGCGTGACGCCGCCGGCGCAGTTGTTGAGCGTGCCGAGGACCTTGGTGCCGGTCGGGTCGGCGGAGGTCTTCAGCAGGTCGGAGCCGGCGGCCGGGCCGGTGACCTTGAACTCGCTGGTGGCGGTCACACGGCGGTTGAGCGGGTGCCGGGGGACGGGCGTGAGCTTCCCGGACCGCCGGTCGCCCTCGACGACGACGGCGGTGAGGCCGTGGGCCGCCCAGGCGACCTCGACCTGCTGCTTGGTCGGATTGGCGGCGTCGTAGCCACGGAACATGAGCACTTCGTCGGTGTACTCGTGGTTGGCGACGAGAATCTGCCGATTCCGCTCGCCCGGCAGCGGCAGGAGAGCGAGGAAGTCGTTGTTGTAGCCGAACTGCTTCGACTGCGCCTCGGCGGTCTGGTTCTCCGGGTCGAAGGCGGGCGCGCCGCGCAGGATGGGCTCGCCCCAGCGGATGACGATGTTCTGCGCGTAGCCGTCCGGGACGGTCACGGTGTCGGCCGTGTTCGGCGCGACGGGCTCGAAGCGCAGGCCGCGCGCGCCCCTGGAGGCGTGGCGGGTGCTGGTCGCGGCGGACACTCCGGCGGCGCTCGCCTCCGGGGCGGCGACGGTCGCGGAGGCGCCGACGGCGGTGGCCGCGGTGACGACGGCGGCGGCGCGCATCACGGTACGGCGGCTGAGGGCGTCGGCGATGACATCTCCGACATATGGGTTGGTGGTGGTGTTCGGCACCTCGTGGAAACAGGCGTCTCCACACCGGAAACGGCAGGTCAGGGCTGCTCTGCCACCATGATGCGAGTCGTTGTTGACGCTGACGATCGGCAACTGAATACGCATGGCTCTCGGTACTCCCCTTGCTTCCCCTTGAATGCAGCGTTGGGGACGGTAGAAGCACGTTTGTGCGGGAGCGGGGCGTTCGAATGAACGAAGGGTGAACCAGGGGTGGATGTACGGCAGTTGATACGCCGCCGCTGATCGGCCCGAAGGGCCTCTTGACTCCTGAGGACCTCAGGTGTCCGCCCCTCCCCAAGATCGCCATCCGGGGCCGCTAACCTTACGTGTCCGTCCTGGCCAGGGATCTACGGGCATCAACTCACGCGAAGGGTTGCGCACATGGGCATTCTCACTCTCCTGCGGAACGCATTCGGCCGGTCACGCAAGGGGCGTACCGCCGAAGCAGAGGGTGCGACGACGCCTTCGCCGGAAGCCCGGCCGACGGTCCCGTCCCCGTCCCCGGAGCCCCAGCCGGCCCCGTCGGCCCAGGTCCCGGAACCGCGAAGCGCGGACCGCCCGGCCCCGGAGCCCGCCAAGAGCGCCGAGCCGCAGAACAAGCAGACCGATCAGGACATTCAGGACGACGAACACGAGCTGGTCTCGGCAGCCTTCGACAACGTATCGGTCCCGAAGCCGACGGAGCCGGCGGACCCGACGGCCGAGGAGAACCCGACGGCTCCGGAGACAGAGCCGGTCGCCGAGGAGCCGAAGGCCGCGGAGGAGCGGAAGGTCGCGGAGGAGCCGAAGGTCGCGGAGGAGCCGAAGGCCGCGGAGGCGACGCCGGTCGCAGAAGAGCCGAAGGCCGCGGAGACAGCGCCAGTCGCCGAGAAGCCGAAGGCCGCGGAGACAGCGCCAGTCGCCGAGAAGCCGAAGGCCGCGGAGACAGCGCCAGTCGCCGAGAAGCCGAAGGCCGCGGAGACAGCGCCGGTCGCAGAAGAGCCAGTGGTCGCCGAGGAGCCTGCTGAGGAGGCTCTCGCGGAGACGCCGGTTGCCGAGGAGCCGACTGCGGAGACGCCGGTTGCCGAGGAGCCGACTGCGGAGACGCCGGTCGCTGAGGAGCCCGTCTCGGAGACGCCGGCCGCTGAGGAGACGGCGGCTGTGGAGCCGGTCGCCGAGGAGGCCGCCGTCGAGGGGACCCCGGTCGCCGAGGAGCCGGCCGTGGAGGAGCCCGCGGCCGCCGAGGAGCCCGAGCCCGTCGCCGAGGTCGAGCCGGAGACGGCCCCCGAGCCCGAGACGTCCGCCGAGGTCACCGACACCGAGCCGGAGCCCGTCGCGGAGCCCGAGCCGGCAGCCGCCGAGGCCGCTCCGGCCGAGGCGGTCGGAGACGACGGAGCCGCGGCCGCCGACGGCGGGGACGCCGCACAGGGGCCACTCGCGGCCGACGACGAGACCCGCACGGGTGGTGCGGGTGGGAACAACAACGCCGAAGGCGAAGCCGAGGCCGCCGCGGCTCCACCCGCCGCCGCCACCCCACCCGCCGTCGCCCTCGCAAAGGCCGGCCTCACCACCGCCCGCGCCAAGGTCTACCTCGTCCTCGACCGCTCCGCGAGCATGCGCCCGTACTACAAGGACGGCTCCGCCCAGGCCCTCGCCGACCAGACCCTCGCCCTCGCCGAGCACCTGGCCCCCGACGCCCCCGGCACCTCCGTACACGTCGTCTTCTTCTCCACCGAGGTCGACGGCACCACCGACCTCACCCCGGCCTCCTCCGAGACCGCGATCGACGACGCGCACGCCGGCCTCGGCCGCATGGGCCGTACCAGCTACCACGCCGCCGTGGAAGCCGTACTCGCCCACTACGACAAGAACGCCACCCCCGGCGCCCCCGCACTCGTCGTCTTCCAGACCGACGGCGCCCCCGACGCAAAGACCCCGGCCACCCACGCCCTCACCGAAGCCTCGAAGAGCCACCCCTCGGTGTTCTTCTCCTTCATCGCGTTCGGCGACCACGACAACAAGGCGTTCGACTACCTCCGCAAGCTGAAGACCGACAACACGGCCTTCTTCCACGCGGGCCCGACCCCCCTGGAGCTCACGGACGCGGAACTCTACGACGGCGTACTGATCGACTGGCGCCCGTAGCCCCCGTAGATCACCACCGGCAGAAACAGATCACCACGGATACAGATCACCACCGAAGACCCCGGGCCGCCCTCTTCCCACCCCTCAGAACGGGAAGCGGGCGGCCCACCCATGTCGGCTACGATTTCAAGGTTCGCAAAGAACCAAGAACCCGAAATCCGACCTGGGAGCAGCCCCCGATGGCTCGACACCTCATCACCAGCGCCCTTCCGTACATCAACGGAATCAAGCACCTGGGCAACATGGTGGGGTCCATGCTCCCGGCGGACGTGTACTCCCGGTACCTCCGCCAGCGCGGCCACGACGTCCTCTACATCTGCGCCACCGACGAGCACGGCACCCCCGCCGAGCTCGCCGCGAAGGAGCAGGGAATCCCGGTCGCGGACTTCTGCGCGCAGGCGCACGACGCGCAGAAGGCGGTCTACGACGGCTTCGCGCTGGCCTTCGACTACTTCGGCCGCAGCTCCAGCCCGCAGAACGTCGAGATCACCCAGCACTTCGCCCGCAAGCTGCACGAGAACGGCTTCATCGAAGAGCGCGCGATCCGCCAGGTCTACAGCCCCGCCGACGGCCGCTTCCTCCCGGACCGCTACGTCGAGGGCACCTGCCCCCACTGCGGCTACGACAAGGCCCGCGGCGACCAGTGCGAGAACTGCACCCGCGTCCTGGACCCGACCGACCTGATCAACCCGCGCTCCGCGATCTCCGGCTCCACGGACCTGGAGGTCCGCGAGACCAAGCACCTCTTCCTGCTCCAGTCCAAGCTCCAGAACGAGGTCAGGGAGTGGGTCTCCCGCCACGACGGCGTGTGGCCGCACCTGGCGTCCTCCATCGCCCACAAGTGGCTGACCGAGGGCCTGCACGACCGCGCGATCACCCGTGACCTGGACTGGGGCGTACCCGTCCCGGCGGACACCTGGCCGGAGCTTGCGGCCGAGGGCAAGGTCTTCTACGTCTGGTTCGACGCCCCGATCGAGTACATCGGCGCGACGAAGGAGTGGTCGGACCAGGACCCGGAGAACCGCGACTGGAAGTCGTGGTGGTACGAGGCCGACGACACCGTCCGCTACACCGAGTTCATGGCGAAGGACAACGTCCCCTTCCACACCGTGATGTTCCCGGCCACCGAGCTCGGCATCCGCGAGCCGTGGAAGAAGGTCGACTTCGTCAAGGCCTTCAACTGGCTGACGTACTACGGCGGAAAGTTCTCCACGTCCCAGAAGCGCGGTGTCTTCACCGACCAGGCCCTGCAGATCCTGCCCGCCGACTACTGGCGCTACTTCCTGATCGCCAACGCCCCCGAGTCCGACGACTCCTCCTTCACCTGGGAGCACTTCACGGCCACGGTGAACAAGGACCTGGCCGACACCCTCGGCAACTTCGTCAACCGCGTCCTGTCCTTCTCCAAGAAGCGCTTCGGTGAGGAGGTCCCGGCGGGCGGCGAGCCCGGTGAGGCGGAGGCGAAGCTCGGCGAGCAGATCGCCGAACTCCTCGCCGAGTACGAGTCGCAGATGGAGGCGCTGCAGTTCCGCAAGGCGGCCGCCGCCCTGCGCGCCCTGTGGTCGGCCGGCAACTCCTACCTGGAGGAGAAGGCCCCCTGGCTGGAGATCAAGACCGACAAGGACGGCGCGGCCCTCACCCTGCGCACGGCGATGAACCTGATCCACCTCTACGCGGTGGTCTCGGAGCCCTTCATCCCGGCCAGCTCGGCCGCCATGCGCCAGGCGTTCGCCCTGCCCGAGGACACGGCGACCTGGGTCACCGCCGATGAGGCCAGGTCCCTCACGTCCGTCCCCGTCGGCACCCCCTTCACCGTCCCCCCGGTCCTCTTCGCCAAGCTCACGGACGAGGACCTGGAGGCGTACAAGGAGCGCTTCGGCGGCGAGGCGGCGTAAGCAGGTGAGGACCCTCGCCGGGGTGTGATGGTGTGGGGTCATGACGTACTACGTCACGCCCCCCGTCTACTACGTCAACGACGCCCCGCACCTGGGCCACGCCTGCACGACGGTGGCGGCCGACGTCCTCGCCCGCCGGCACCGCGCGCCGGGCGAGGACGCGTGGTTCCTCACCGGGACCGACGAGCACGGCCAGAAGCCGCGTTGGTCGGCAGGTACTTCGGCGGTGGACTGCCGGCCGCGACGGCCGACGGCGAGGCCGAGCGTGCCGTCAGGGAAGGGCTGGCGAGGGCCGTCACTGAGGCCGACCGCCGGATCGGTGAGGAACTGGACTTCCCGGAATCCCTGGGCGCCGAGGCGTCCCTGGGCGCCCTCGCGGACCAGCGGATCCAGGAGGCCGGCGAGTGGGGCCGGCTCCCGGCGGGCTCCACGGTCACGAAGGGTGCTGTTCTCTTCCCACGGCTGTCGTGAATTTCTTGACCGATCCGTGGCCAACTCGGGGACATCACGCGGATGTTGTCCATCCTGTTGGCATCGATCCCACCCCGGGGGCACCATGACCCCCCGCACGACCGTATGGTTTCCGCCATGGCAGTCCCTGAGGTCATCCCGATCGCGTACGAGCCGCACGGCCGTACCGAGGCGATCGGCTTTTACGAGGACGGGCAGTTCATGGGGTCGGTGACGTATGCCTTCCCCAAGGGCTTCGAACTCGACACCGGCTGGGAAGAGCACAAACGCCTCTACGCGGTCCTGCACACCTTCGATCCCGACGGCAGGTACCGCGACTCGGAGATCTGGTGTGCCGGAACCTGGGCCGAGCAGCAGCGTGCCCCGCAGGGCGGCGACTCGCCGCTCGCCCGTGCCCGCGCCCGGCTGGCGACGCTGCTGCGCAGCCTGCCCCGGCGGACGTACACGGACATCGCGATACGTCCCTTCCAGCTCACCTTCGAGGGCGTGCTGTTCGGCCTGGTCGCCGACGAGGACGACGAGGAGGCGTGGGCCGAGCTGTATCCCGACAATCTGGGCTTCGGCGCACCCTGGGACGGTTCGTACGACACCTGATCGTTTACCCCTCTGTGCCTGGACCCCTCCCAGGCGCTATACATTGCGAAGATCATGCAGAGCCATCACGTGGGGGGATCCATTCATGGCGCTCTTCGGTAACGCGCACACCATCGACTCGGGGCAGGCGCAGCAGGACTTCGCCCGGCTGCTGGGTCACGGTGAGCAGGTGCACGCCGCCTACCTGCTGATACGCGACACCATCCTGTTCACCGACCGTCGTCTGATCCTGGTCGACAAGCAGGGCATCACCGGCAAGAAGGTGGAGTACCACTCCATCCCGTACCGCAGTATCACCCACTTCGCCGTCGAGACCGCGGGCACCTTCGACCTGGACGCCGAGCTGAAGATCTGGGTCTCGGGCACGCCGACGCCGATCGAGAAGACGTTCACCAAGGGCGTCGACATCTACGAGGTGCAGGCGATCCTTACGCAGTTCGTGGCGAAGTAGCCCGCCCGTCCGGCCCCGCCGAGTCCGGCCGGCTCGGCGGGGCCGCCATAATCGGCGCACGATGATCCCGCTCCGCCACCACCTGCTGACCGACGTCCTCACGATCGGCGCCCTCTACCCGCTCGTGCTGGCCGGCGGGTACGCGGTCCGGGCGCACGGCCTGATGCCGGACGCTTCCGTCGAAGGGCCGCTGGAAGTGGCCACCGAGAGCCCCGAGCCGATGGACCGGATCGCGGCGGCGGTCCGCACGGGGCTGACGCAGCGCGGCTGGCTGGTGCGCCCCCTGGAGATCGACCCGCTGTCCGCGCGCCTGCTGGTCACCGGTGTGGAAGGCGCCGAGGAACACCCCGTCGACCTGGTGAAGGAAACCCTCTGGCAGCAGCCCGTCGCGACCGACCTGGGCCCTGCGCTCTCCCTGGAGGACCTCATCGGCACCAGGGTCCGCGCGCTGGCCGACCGGGGCACCGCCCGCGACCTGACCGACGTCCACGCCGCCGCGGCCCACTGGAGCTTCCCCGACCTGGAGGAACAGGGCCGCCGCCACGCCTGGGACGAGTTCGACCCGGCCGACCTCCAGTCCCGCCTGGAGGCGACGGAACTGCTGGACGACCGCGAGTTCACCAGCCGGGGCCTGGCCGCGGAGTCGGTACCGGCCCTGCGCCGGTGGGTACGGGCGTGGGCGGACGACATCGCGGAGCGCCTGCTGGAGCAGGAGGCGCTGCGGCCGCCCACGGAGGAGTGACGCCCGCCTCCCGCCCCACCGGGCCCTCAGGCCCGCGTCAGCTCGCCGACGCCGACGCCCCCGGCTGGACCGCGTCGTCAGTGCCGTCGTGCGTGGCCTCGGGGTCGACGCCCATCGTGATCGTGGCGACCACGCCCTTCGCGATGTCGTTCTTGCGGTACTTCAGCTTGAGGAGGCCGCCCTCGGTCCCGTTGTCCGGGTAGATGGTGTCCTCGTCGAGCGTGGTCCGGGTGGTGGTGTTCGTGGAGTACGGCGCCACCTCCGCGGAGGCGAGCACGCTCTCCTCGTCGAAGAAGAACTGACCGGTGTGGCAGGTGTTGCCGCCCTCGTACCCGGCGTCCGTCCAGGTGCCGCTCACATGGACCTTGGTGTGGATGTGGACGCACCGGCCCTGGTACCAGCCGGGGAAGACCGTCCGGAACTCCACCAGGCCGCTGCGGTCGGTCCGCCAGGTGCCGCGCAGATAGCGCTCGTCGTCCGTCGGCTCCTGGTGGACGCCGCCTCCGCCACCGGGCCCGCCCGAGGGCTCACCGGACGGGGGTTCGCCCGTCGGCTCACCGGACGGCGGGGTGCCGCCACCGCCGCCACCGCCGCTGCCCATGTCCTCGTATCCCGAGTACACGCCCAGCGCGTTGCAGTGCCAGATGTCGACCGCGGCGTTCCTGATGGGCTTGCAGGTCTCGGCGTCGATCACCTTGAGGCGAAGGGTGAGCGGGATGCCCTCCTGGTCCTCGGTGATGTCCTTGCGGAGCTTGTCCGCGTCGATGTAGTAGGGGCCCTCGGTGGTCTCGGAGGTCAGCTTGTAGCAGGTCTCCGAGGTGCTGCCGCTCGCCGCGGCCGGGGTGCCCGCCGCGCTCTTCTCACCGGCGAAGGCGCCCGCCGCGAGCGTGCCGCCGACGCCCACCGCGACCGCCGCGCCCGCGCCGGCCGCGACGACCTTGCGACGCGTGAGGTCCTTCTTGTGTTTCGGCCCTTCGGCCGTCTGGTTTCCCGTCATGGGCAGGGAAGTTAGGGACCACGCCTGTCAGGAGCGTAGGTAAGGGCTGGGTGAGAGCCCTGCATGTGCCGCACAAAGAGAAGTGGCCCGGAACCCGCGTCGGTTCCGAGCCACCTCACCGCATGTCGCCTACTTCGGCTGCGGCTTGCGCACCGAGAGGTGCAGCTCCCTGAGCCGGGTCTCCTCCAGCTCCGTCGGCGCGCCCATCATCAGGTCCTGGGCGTTGCCGTTGAGCGGGAAGGCGATGGTCTCGCGGATGTTGGGCTCGTCCGCGAGGAGCATGACGATGCGGTCGACGCCGGGGGCGATGCCGCCGTGCGGCGGGGCGCCGAAGCGGAAGGCGCGCAGCATGCCGGCGAACTTGTCCTCGACGGTCTCGCGGTCGTAGCCGGCGATCTCGAACGCCTTCAGCATGATCTCGGGCTCGTGGTTCCGGATCGCGCCGGAGGACAGCTCGACGCCGTTGCAGACGATGTCGTACTGCCAGCCCAGGATGTCCAGCGGGTCCTGCGTCTGAAGGGCCTCAAGACCGCCCTGCGGCATGGAGAACGGGTTGTGCGAGAAGTCGATCGCGCCGGTCTCCTCGTCCTTCTCGTACATCGGGAAGTCGACGATCCAGCAGAACCGGAAGACGCCCTCCTCGAAGTGCCCGGCGCGCTTGGCGGCCTCGACACGGACCGCGCCCATGATCTTGGAGACCTCGTCGAACTCGCCCGCGCCGAAGAACACGGCGTGACCGGCGGCCAGCGACAGGCGCTTGGTCAGCTCGGCGACGTTCTCCTCGGTGAGGAACTTGGCGATCGGGCCGGTCAGCGAGCCGTCCTCGGCGACGCGGACCCAGGCCAGGCCCTTGGCGCCGAGGGTGACGGCGAAGTCGCCGAGCTGGTCGAAGAACTTGCGGGGCTGCGCGGAGACGTCCGGCACCGGCAGCGCACGCACGTGCTTGCCGGCGAAGGCCTTGAACTCCGAGCCCTCGAAGACGTCGGTGATGTCGACGAGCTCCAGCTGGGCGCGCAGGTCCGGCTTGTCGGAGCCGTACTTCAGCATCGCCTCGCGGAACGGGATCCGCGGGAACGGGGAGGTGACGTGGCGGCCGCCTCCGAACTCCTCGAAGAGCTCGGTCATCAGCTTCTCGACCGGCTGGAAGATGTCCTCCTGCTCGACGAAGCTCATCTCGATGTCGAGCTGGTAGAACTCGCCCGGCGAGCGGTCGGCGCGCGCGTCCTCGTCGCGGAAGCAGGGCGCGATCTGGAAGTACCGGTCGAAGCCGGAGATCATCAGCAGCTGCTTGAACTGCTGCGGGGCCTGCGGCAGGGCGTAGAACCTGCCCGGGTTCAGGCGGGAGGGGACGACGAAGTCGCGGGCGCCCTCGGGGGAGGTCGCGGACAGGATCGGCGTCGCCATCTCGTTGAAGCCCATGGCCGTCATCTTGTGGCGCATCGCCGAGATGACCGACGTACGCAGCAGGATGTTCTTGTGCATGCGTTCGCGGCGCAGGTCCAGGAAGCGGTACTCCAGGCGCCGCTCCTCGTTCACCCCGTCCTCGGTGTTGATCGTGAAGGGGAGCGGCGCGGCGGCGCCGAGCAGCTCGACCTCGCCGACCTCGACCTCGATCTCGCCGGTGGGCAGCTCGGAGTTGATGTTCTCGGCGCCACGGGAGACGACCTTGCCGTCGATCCGGACCGTGGACTCCTTGGACAGCTTGTCCAGGGCCTCGTACGCGGGGGTGCCCGGGCGGGCCACGAGCTGCGTGATGCCGTAGTGATCGCGCAGATCGATGAAGAGGATGCCGCCCAGGTCGCGCCGATTGTGCAGCCAGCCACTCAGCCGGACGTCGGTGCCGACGTCAGAGGAGCGGAGCTCGCCGCAGGTGTGGGACCTGTACCGATGCATCGTCGTTCATCCAGTCTTCGCGGATCGGGGGCTTGGTTTCCGTGAATGAGGGGCTTTGTTTCACGTGAAACTCCCCCCAAGCCTACCGGGCACCCCAAGATCGCCTCCCCACCATTTCGCCGCGGTCCCGGGGCCCCGGGACCGGATGCCCCGTACAGCTTCGGTGGCAGCGTTCGATCACCTCTTCTTAGAGTGGGGCAATGCGCACTGGTGAGCCCCTGCCCGCCGTGGGGGAGGTTCTGGCCGCCCTCGCGACCGGACTGTGGCACTGGAACACCGCCACGGGACTGGTCACGGTCGACGCGGAGGCGGCACGACTGCTGGGCCTGCCCTCCGCACGGGCCACGCTCAGCCAGGCCCAGGTGCGCGCCCGGCTGCACCCGGTGGACTGGAACGAGATCAGCGGAGTGATCCAGCTGGCGGTCGCCGAGGGCACCCTCGGCGAGGTGCGGGTGCGGATCATGGACGAGCTCGGCCGCGTCGTCCGGGTCGGCCGCGCGCGCTTCCACGCGTCCTTCGACGGCGCGAAGCGGTCGTACGAGGTCACCGGCTCCCTCCAGGAGGTCACCGAGCCGGTGCCGGGCACCTCCGCCGGGCGTACGGCGGTCACCGGTGACTGGCGGCGCTCGCGGGAGGCGTTCCTGCTGGACGCGGGCCGGGCCCTGGCCGAGGCGAGATCGACGGCCGAGGTGCTGCGGGTCGCGGCCGGTCTGTCGATGCCGGGCTTCTCACCGGACGGGCTCGCGGTCTTCGGCGTCACCGGCGACCGGCTGACGATCATCGGGCACCACGGCCATCAGCCCGGTGACGAGGACCCCTTCACACATATGGCCCTGGACACGGACTACCCGGCCGCCGAGGTGGTCCGCACCGGCCGTGCCGTCTATCTCTCCTCGCCCGAGAAGTACAAGGAGCGCTACCCGGTCACCTGGCCGCTCGCCGCGCACTTCGACCGGCAGTCCTGGGCGTTCCTGCCGCTGACCGTGGCCGGGCGCACGATGGGTGCCTGGATGGCGGCGTTCACCTATCCGGTCGCCTTCACCCCCGACGAGCGCTCGGTTCTGACGACGGTGGCCCGCATGCTCGCCCAGGCCCTCTCGCGCGCCGAGGCGGCCGAGTCCGCACGGGAGCTGACCGACGGCCTCCAGCGCTCGATGCTGCCCAAGCTGGGCCCCGAGATACCGGGCATGGGCGTCGCCGCGCGCTATGTCCCGACCGGCGGCGGCCTTCAGGTCGGCGGCGACTGGTACGACATGATCCCGCTGCCCAACAGCCGCTTCGCCCTGGTCATCGGCGACGTCCAGGGCCATGACGTGCGGGCGGCGGGCCTGATGGGCCAGCTGAGGATCGCGCTGCGCGCCTACGCCTCCGAGGGCCACCGCCCCGATGCCGTGCTCTCCCGGGCCTCGCGCTTCCTGCACGGGATGACGTTCGGCGCCCTCGACGAGGACCCGTCCGACCTGCGCTTCGCGACCTGCCTGTACGTCGAGGTCGACCCCGCGTCGGGCCTGCTGGACATTGCCCGCGCCGGTCACCCGGACCCGGCGATCCGGATGACCGACGGCACGGTGCTGGCGCGTCCGACGGCCGGCGGTCTGCCGCTGGGCATCGACCCGGACGCCGACTATCCGACGACCAGGATCACCCTGGAGGCCGGCGAGACCATGCTGATCTGCACGGACGGGCTGATCGAGACCGGCGGCCACGACCTGGAGACCGGCTGGAAGCGCATCCGCTCGATCCTGGAGGAGCACGACGGCGACCTGGAGGGGCTCGCCGACGCCCTGGTCCAGGCCGTCCACGGCCCGTCCTCCCACCACACCACCGGCCCGCTCGCCGACCGGCGCGAGGACGACATAGCGGTACTGCTGCTGCGCCGGCAGGGCGACGGTCACGCCGACACCGCCCTGCGGCCGACGGTCCGGCGCACCGTGCTGTCGGTCGCGCAGGCCGAGCCGGAGCGGGTCGGGGTCGCCCGGCAGCAGTTGCGGGAGCTGCTGCACGACTGGGCGTCCGAGGACCAGGTCGACTCGGCGGTCCTGCTGCTGTCGGAGACGCTGACGAACGTCCTGGTGCACACCGACGCCGACGCGCTGCTGCTGGCGGAGGTGCGGGGCGAGATCGGCGACCGCCGGGTGCGCGTCGAGGTCACCGACACCAGCGACGACCTGCCGCACCGGCGCAGCCCCGGGGAGCTGGCCTCGTCCGGGCGGGGTCTGATGCTGATCGAGCTGCTGGCCCAGGCGTGGGGCGTCGACCCTCGCGGCGAGGGCAAGAGCATCTGGTTCGAGCTCTACGAGTCCGAGGGCGCCGTGGGGCCCGGGGGCGGCTCGGTCGACGTCGCGGTCGCGCTCGACGTCGAGGTGCCGTAACGCTCCCGCAGCTCGTGTGCCACGCCGAACGCGGCGGCGGTGAGCGGTACGGCGAGCAGCATGCCGAGGATGCCGGCCACTGAGGCGCCCGCGGTGATCGTCACCATGACGACGGCCGGGTGCATCTGCACGGTCCGGCTCTGGACCGCCGGCGTCAGCACATGCCCTTCCAGCTGCTGCACGGCCAGCACGATCCCCAGCACCCACAGCGCGACGACGAAGCCCCGGTCGGCGAGGGCGACCAGCACGGCGACGGCCCCCGAGATGACCGCGCCCAGGTAGGGGATGTAGGCGCCGACGAAGACGAGCGCGCCGAGGCCGATCGCGCCCGGCACATCGAGGATCACCAGTCCGACGGTGATGCAGACGGCGTCGATGAAGGCGATGAAGGTGGTCCCCCGCATGAACCCCTCCACGGCCTGGAAGGCGCGCCGGGCCATGGCCTCCGCGAGCTCCCCGCCGCTGCCGGGCACGACGGACCGCAGGGCGCCGGCCGCCCGGTCGGAGTCCCGCAGGAAGAAGAAGACCAGCAGCAGCGCGAGCACGGCGATGGCGATGGTCTCGCCCACGACGCTGACCCCGCTGATGACCCCGGAGGCGGCCGTCCCGCCGAACTTGGTGAGCAGCTCCTGGGCGTTGGAGGCGACGTCGTCCAGGGAGGTGCCGGCGGCCCCGAAGTGGTCCGCGATGTCCCGGCCCGCCTGTTTGAGCGAGGCGACGATCTCGTCGCCGCTGTCCACGATCGCGGCGACGACGATATACACGGCCCCGCCGACGACGGCCACCACGGCGACGCAGGTGAGCGCGGCGGCCACCGACCGGTTGACCTTGGCCTTCACCAGCCGCCGGTGCAGCGGCCCGAGCAGCGCCGTCCCCAGCAGCGCGAGCAGCACGGGCACCACGGCCGTACTGAACTCCACGGCCAGCCGGACCCCGACGTAGACCACTCCGGCGACGAGCAGCACGACCACACACCAGGCGGCGAGCCGCCGTACGGGATCGGGGAGCAGCGGGGTGGGGGCCTGCACCTCTCCAGCGGATCACGCGCGGGGCGGGGCTGTCGTGCGCGGGCGGACCGGGCGGGTGACGGGTGGTCGGGGGTGACGACAGGGCCCGGGGGGGGGGGGAGAGGGGGGAGGGGGAGGGGG
>NZ_JBYIVZ010000086.1:0-23623 GCF_057710365.1 Streptomyces sp. bgisy027 | reverse complement strand
CAGCACAGTCCGCCGCGCACCAGGGACGAAGGCGTGGCAGCACGCAAAGTAGCGAACCTCGTCGGCGACATCATGTCGCTCTGGCTGGTCGCGACCGTCGTCTCCATCAGCGTCATGCTCTCCCTCGGCTCCATCAAGGCAGTGACCGGATGCCTCGGCAGCGTCGTCGTCCTCGCCGTCATGTGGGCGGACTCCTGGCACAGAAGCCGCCAGTACACGAAAAAGGCTGCCGGCCCGTCGTCCGACCCGCCGTGGTGGCACGAGCGGATGCACGGCATGGCCGAGCAGCTGGGCAGCAGACGTCCCGGACACCTCACACGCGCCGTCGACATCGGATTCGCCTTCAGCGCCCTGCTGCTGACCGCGCCGACCCTGCTCATGGCCCTTGCCCTGGCACTGGTCCGGCGCCGCCCCGCATGGGACCGCCAGCCACGCGTCGGACAGGGCGGGCGGATCTTCACCCGCTACACGCTGTACGTCCGGCGCAACGAGGACGGCACGCCGGCCACCCCCATGGACCGGATCCTCATGCGCTCAGGCATCGAGCATCTGCCCCGCCTGTGGAACCTGCTGGTCGGAGACCTGACCCTGGTCGGACCCAAGCCCGAGAATCCGGCGATCGCCGTCCAGTACCCGAGATCCTGCCGCTGGGTATTCGAACACCGCCCCGGCCTGACCGGCCCCGTCAGCAGAGGCTTCCGAGACTGGATGGTGCAGTACCAAGCAGACGCCGCCAAGTACCTGACCCTCGTCGTTCCCGAACAGGCCGCGTTCGACAAAAACTTCCTCACCATGAGCAGACGCCGACGACTGTCCATCATGCTCCGCGCGATCGGCCTCCTGCTCCAGCCGATCATCGTCGAAAACGCCTGCCTGCGAAACAACTCCCGCAACGAACACCCCCGCAGACCCCACCCGTCAGACAGCGCCACCAGCAGCACCGAGCCAACCATCCACGAAGAACGCAAACCCACAGCCATCCGCGTCACCAAATGGTGCCGACACGAAGTCGGCCCAGCCATGGCCTAACCACAACAAGGGGGCGGGCAGCAACGCCCGCCCCTCCCCCAGCCCCGACCGGCCTCATCCACGGAAGGCCGAAACGTCCAGTCCGCAACGGCTCAGAGCGACCCCCGCTGCCCCGACCGGCGAGCAGTTCAGCCCGATCCGGTCGAAGCCCCCCACCACCAGCTGTCCGACTGCGCGAACGCGTACTTGTCGCGGGCCCGGAGGTACTCCGCCGTCAGCTTGCGCCTGTGCGGGCCGCGGTCCCGCGGCATGGCCTGCACGGGCGCTTGGCGCGCAGGGCGAGGCAGTACGGGAACTCAGCTCGGGATAGCTCAGTCGTGTAGATGTCGCCCGTGGGCAGCGTCGATCTGTTCGGGGCGGGCGGTGGCGCAGATGTGGGCCAGTGCCTCGCGCTGACGGTCAATCAAGTCGTTTCCCGTGGAGCCGACAGCCGGCTAGATTTCAGATGGAAACCCCACGTCAAGCGACTGAAGCGGTATGTCTGGACGGGTGTGATGCACTGCTAGGACCCGTCTGCAGTTGTGATCATTGGAGGCTGCGCATCCAGATCAGCGCTCCTCGCAGATGGAGGCCGGCGAGGTAGCTCTGGGGTGTCTTGTCGTAGCGAGTCGCGATTCCGCGCCACGCCTTCAGCTTGTTGATCAGACGTTCGACGGTGTTGCGGCCTTTGCAGAGCTCGGCGTCGTGAGAGACGGGCCGTCCGCCCTGACGGCCCTTCTTCTTGCGGTTCGCGGCCTGGTCGGCCTTCTCCGGAATCACAGCCTGGATGTTCCGTCTGCGCAGATAGGCGCGATTGGCGCGGGAGGAGTACGCCTTGTCGTCGGCGACCGCGTCGGGTCGGGTGCGTGGGCGACCGACCGGCCCCCGGACCTTGATCTTCTTCAGGACCGGGACGAACCGGGGACCGTCGGCGGCCTGCCCCTCAGTCAGGAGGAAGGAGAGCGGGCGGCAGCGCGGATCGGCAGCGAGATGGACCTTGGTGGTCAAGCCACCACGCGAACGGCCCAGCAGGGCCGCCTTCAGGCGGGCCCGGCGTCGCCGCCGGATGCGCCTCCGTTCCTCCCGACCCGGGTCGGACGTGCCCCGTTCGCCTTCGGCCTGCGGCTTTCGTTCCTTCCACCGGCCCCCTTTGACGCCTCGGCGGCCTTCTCCAGGGACGACAGGACCTCCTCGTCGACCCGCATACCCGCGGCGTCGTGATGGGCGCGGGCGACCGTGGAGTCCACGCTGACCAAGGACAAGTCCGTCTGCCCGCGCATGGCCGCCTCGGCGATCATCCCTTCCATCAGCACCTGGAAGACACCCGCGTCACGCCATCGGAGGAAGCGGTCGTAAACGGTCTGCCAGACCCCGAACTCCGGCGGCATCTCACGCCACTGGGCACCCGAGCGGAACTTCCAGATCACGCCCTCGAACTGCTCCCGCAGATGCTCCGGATCCGGGCCGGACCTGCCTATCGGCAGGAACGGGCCGATCAACTCCCACTCAGCGTCCGTGAGTTCTTTACGCGCCATCCCAGACGTCTACCAGCCCATGTCCTTGGCCACCTCATCCTGGGCTGCGGCGATCTCTGGCGCGGTGGAATCCGTGATGTCCACATCGCATGCCCACTCGAACCGCGACAGCAGGTCTGCGAGCGCCTGCTTCTGAGCCGGGTGCGTGATCGGTACAGCGTTCAGGTCGGTGCTCATCAGCCAGTCGAACAGCACGATGGCATCGGCGCGCCACAGCCGCACGTTGACAGTCGGCACGGATTCCCGCGATTTATCGGCATTCATGAGGGCATGGTGCCAGGTGGCATCTCACCCGTTGATCACGACTTCAGACAGGCCCTAGGTCAGGACGGGGGCGCTGCAGCGAAGTCGCAGCGGGCACGAGCAGTTCGATCGGTACAGGGCCGAAGGGCCAGTCTGACGAGAAATAACTCGGTGTGCCAGTAGTGATGTCGGCGATCAGTGCGGGGAGCAGGTCTTTCTCGTAGACCGTCATACCGGCACCTCTACACCAAGTTCTGGCACTGAATCGGCACCGCCCGTGACAGCTGCAACCTCCGCGTGGCGCTCGAGGAGGTCGTCACCGCGTCTGAGTGACAGCCGCTGCATCTACGCGCCCGAATGAGGGGTGGTGAAACACCGCCGACCTGGCCGTCGAGACACCCGAAGGCCGCGGCCAAGTGCGGCCGGCCTTCGTCCTGTCGCTCTGTCTCTGCCTGGGCGACACGAGCCGGTGGAGTGCGATCCGGCATCGGATGCTCAGAGGTGCCGACTGCCTGACGAATCCGCCTCCAGGGTGTGGTCATGCTCCGCAGGCCACTTGGCGGTCAGGTTCCGGATCAGCTGGGTCATCCGCGGGGATGGTGACACACTCAACTCCCGCTGAAGGCGTCTTCTGTAATCCTCATAGCGCCTGAGCGCGCTGGCTATGTTGCCCTCCGCCGCGTAGACCTCGATAGCAATGCGGTGCGCTGTCTCACGGTAGGGGTCGACTGCGGTGGCAGCGAGCGCCGCCTGCTGCGCTGCCAGGTACCGGCCGACAGCCAGGAAGTGCAGGGCCAGGCTTTCCAACGCGTACGGGCGCATCTGGTCCCAGCGGTCGCGTTCGTGAGCCAGCCACTCGTCGTCCCAGCCCACGAGCATCGGCTGGGCAAGGTCGTCGACGAGCCGGTCCAGATCGGGGGGCGTTGTGTGTACGTCGTCCTCGCCGTCGAGGAGCCGGTCGGCTGCCCGCCAGGCCTCCCGGTGATCGACGGATATGCACGGTGACAACACGAGTCGCTGCCCGTCGCAACCGACGACGGCCTTCGGTCCTGTCTTCCGGGTCTGGCACAGGGCCGATCTCAAGTTGGCCGCTGCCCGCATCGAGGTGCAATCCGGCCACAACTGCTCGGCTGCGACCCTCCTAGGAATCCCGTCTTCATGCAATGCCAGGAGGGCCAGCAGGCGCTGGGCGCCAGCGGGTACAGCGACTCTTCGCTCGCCACGGATGAATTCAAATGGCCCCAGGATTTCGAGACGTAGTGCGTTCGCCACAGCTAACACCTTGCGTGATCCGTTTTTCCGATGCAACCGGTGGCACCAAGCCCGACCTGGAAGATCCTCCGCCTGGCGCCACCCGGGAAGCCCCGCAGTCGGTGAACAGTGAACTGTTCAATGACGCACGAAAAACGCTATCCGCGCACCCCGTAAACGCATCATGGACGCTTTTTAAATGACTTCTTCACATTCCAGTAAATATCCCAGAAATGCCGTTATGCGTAATCTGGCAGATATCGAGAAAAGCCGTGAAGCCTTTGGAGATGGAGGCTCGGATGGACATCCGGTCGGTACTGCGCGGGCTGCCGGGGGAAGCCGAACTTCTCGGCGCCCCGGAGGTACGTGTCGCCGTGCTCGACGGACCGGTCGACATGGCGCATCCGTGCTTCGAGGGAGCGGATCTCACCAGGCTGGCCACCCTCGTGTCGGATCCTGCCGGCCCCGGACCGATGTCACTGCACGGCACGCATGTCGCCAGTCTGCTCTTCGGGCAGGACGGCTCTGCGGCGCCCGGTCTCATCCCGCGCTGCAGCGGGCTCTTCCTCCCGGTATTTCGAGAGGCCCCGGACGGACGGGTGTCGCGCGTGTCGCAGCTCGACCTCGCGCGGGCCGTCGAACGGGCCGTGGAAGCGGGGGCACACGTCATCAACATCAGCGGCGGGGAGCGCAGCCGGGACGGCAGGGCAGAAAGCTTTCTGGAAGGCGCGCTGCGACTGTGCGAAGACAACGGTGTGCTCTTGGTCGCGGCAGTCGGCAACGACGGTTGTGACTGCCTCCAGGCCCCGGCCGCCACGCCGTCCGTGCTCGCTGTCGGCGCGACCGACGCCGACGGCGAGCCGCTGGACATCAACAACTGGGGTCCCGCCTACCGGACGAACGGCGTCCTGGCACCCGGCCGGGACATCAAGGGCGCAGCGCCCGGTGGCCGCCTCGCGGCACTGACCGGCAGCAGCTTCGCCACCCCGGCGGTCACCGGGGTGGCTGCGCTGCTCGTGGCCGAACAGATCTCCCAGGGCCGCAAACCCGACCCGCTCGCTGCCGGCCGCGCCATCCGTGCGTCAGCAAGCCGTCCGCCGTGCGCTCCCGACGATGCCCCGGAGTGCCGTCGGCTCCTCGGCGGCCGTCTCGATGCCGTGCGTGCCTTCGAACTGATCAGAGAGAAAGGCCCGGGTGCCCCCCAGCCAGTGAGGGACGACGCGGTGCCCGCCGCAGGTGCGGCCTTGACGCTCCGGACGACTCACGCCGAACCGAAAGGAAGAGCCATCGTCATGGACACGAACGACGTACACGCGCACGCCGGGGACACGGCGGAAGGCATGTCCGCCGCCGAAGCCCCGCCGTCGGCTCCCCCCGAAACCTCGCCGTCGGCTTCCCCTGAAGCCCCGTATGCCGCGCCTGCCCAGACACCGACGCCCGTGGCGGCCCCCCAGGCGCAGACGTCCACACCAATACGCCAAGCAGGCCCGGCCGTTGTGCCGGCCGCGGCTCCGCAGCCGGTCACAGCCCCCAGCCCTGCGCCGCCGGCCCCGCCCTCCTGGCCCGGGACCGTACCGCAGGCGGCACCGCAAGGCACCCAGCAGACCTATGCCCAGCCCGGGTTTACGCCCGGAGTTCAGCCTGCCGCACAGCCCATGGCATACGCTGCGCCCCAGCCGGCGCCGCAGATGCTGGCCCAGCAGGCTCCACCGCCCCCGGCCGCGGCCGCCCCTGTCATGCCCGCCCCGGTGGAACCGGGTGTCCGCCCGTCCTGCCCGGATTGCGGCGGCACCTGCGGATCCCGCCCGAACGAGGGCACGACTGTGAACGCTGCCGCCGGCCCCGTGAGCGGCGACGCACGCCAGCTCATCTATG
The DNA here is from genome assembly GCF_057710365.1 of Streptomyces sp. bgisy027. Taxonomy (NCBI): domain Bacteria; kingdom Bacillati; phylum Actinomycetota; class Actinomycetes; order Kitasatosporales; family Streptomycetaceae; genus Streptomyces; species Streptomyces sp. bgisy027. The sequence continues at coordinate 17,711 of NZ_JBYIVZ010000086.1, read as the reverse complement.
CGATCGGCAACATCGGGTTCGATTTCGGGACCGAGGCCCGCCGGGACAGCTTCCGCCAGCAGATGCCGAACACCGTCATAGACGCCACGGCAGGCCAGCTGGAGCAGGAGGTCCAGCCGAACATCTACGACCCCAAGCAGCTGCACGCCTATCTGAGCAAGAACCCCTGGGCCTCGGACAAACTGATCTGGACGCTCAACCATGACGCCATGCCGTACTACGCCCTCGAGGCAGAGGTGCCGGTGGGCATGGACTGGACCCGCCCCATCATCACGGACCTCAAGGATGCCCCGGACAAGGTGCAGGAGCTCGCACAGAGCTCCGCGGGCAACAAGAAATTGCTCGCGCAATTTCTCGAGACCCTCTCGTACCCCCCGGTCTCCTACGTCTACCGGACCTTCCGGGACGCTCTCCTCGGCCAGGCCATGGACAAGAAGGACACCGGCTTCGTCTCCCGGGTATCGATTCCCGGAGTCCTCACCGACCGCACGGTCCGGCTGCTCTCGGGCCAAGTCCTCCCGGTGGTCGAGGTCAAGAGCCGCGGCCTGTTCACCTGGACAGAGACGCTGCTGGTCAACGCCGTCATCGCCGCAGTGGTCGACAAGCGCGTCCGGGAGGCACGCCAGAAGGTCCAGGAAGCCAGCGGATCTGTGGCGCAGCAGGACGAAGCCGAGAAGCAGGTCCGCAAGGAGTTCGCCGGCAAGAAGGGCGAGTTCCTCGAGAAGTCCATCCGTGCCCTGCTGTCCAAGGTCTACTGGAAGTTCCGCAACCTCGGCCAGAGTTCCGCAGACCGTGCGCTGAACGCGGCGGGCACCAACGCGTTCCTGGTCGGTCACGAGATCCAGGACGGCATCCTCTCGGCGGAACACGTCCCCGGCAGCAGCAACAACTTCTACGCACTGGACACCGTCACCGTGTCCAAGAGTCCTTTCTGCCGCCATGGTGCGGTGTGCGAGGACGTCACTTTGACCTTCTTCGACCCGGAGAACGACCAGCGGGCGCCGGTGTCGTACCTGTTCACATTCGACGTGAGCGACGAACTGCCCGTCAGCCTCGCTCCGGTCCACACCTTCATCGGCCGTTACTGACCGTCGAACCACCCGAGGAGCCCCCATGGACACCACCAGAACCCCCGTCACTCCCTCGCCTCCCCTGCAGGCGCCGCCGGTCAACCGCGAACCGGGGCGGGAGCCGCAGGAAAGGCAGGACGACTCCGGCGTGCAGGCGGCCCGCTCGGGCTGCGCAGAACTCTGGGGGCCTGCCAGGCAGCTGTGCTACCTGCAACGGACGCAAGCACCCTGACAGCCCGCAGCCGGTGCAAGAAAACCTCCGGCGGCAACCGCTCGCCGGCCTGTCACCAGGTGAAAGGAGAGAAAGATGAACGAGTCGCCTACCCGGCGCGAGGAGAAGCCAGCTCCGTACGGCACTCCGCGGACGCCGTTCCAAACCCCCGCCATCAACCGCGACCCCATCGGGCCCAAGGGCTCCGGCGACCCTGCTGACGGCGTCGAAGCCAACAGCCTGTGGGACATCGCGAAGAAGTTCCTCTTCTAGAGGCGCCCGCAGCATCCGCCCCAGCGGTGGCGGCCTGGGTCCCGCCACCGCTGCACGGCCCTGAGAGGACACCGGGATGAACAACCAGATCGCGCAGAGTGCACCGTCGGTCGTCCTGCGGGTGCCCGTCCAGGGGCCCGCGATCGACCGGAGCCCTGCCACCCCAGCCCCCCTTGATGCCGAGCCGGCGGGCGCAGAGGCGAACTGGGAAATGCCCTGGACGCTGATCGGCCACGGAGCCAAGGGCGTCCTGGACGCCTGGCTCTCCAGCAGGGCTTAGCTCCGCGAGACCGTACAGAAAGGAGACAGACATGAATGAGGACCTCCAACAGCGAGCGGCCCCGTCGGTCGTCCTGCGGACGCCCTTCCAGGCGCCGGCTGTCGACCGCACCGCCGCGGCGCCGAAGGGCGCGGACATCGAGAACGGCTCCGGCGTCGAGGCGGACTTCTTCCCCTGGCTGGTGCCCCTGGCCACGAAGGCGATCGGTGCCTTCCTCAAGTGAGGCCGCGTGTCGGCGGCTGGGCACTGCCCACAGCCGCCGACGAGGTCCTGGAAGGACAGCGGCATGAACGACAAGTCCGAAGCACACGCCACCGCCTCCGGCTCCCGGCTCAACCTCCCCGTGCTGGGTGCGATAGAGCGCGGCTGGAACACATACCAGCCCTTCCTGAAGGTCGTCGGCGTCTACTACTACAAGGACAATCCCAACGACAAGGAGGAAAAGGAAAAGAAGGGCCTCCACAAGGAGGAGCCCCCGCCCAAATCGATCTTCGGCTGCGACGTTTCGGACCCGCCCGCCACTGGCGGCCTGGACGACCGTGGCTGGAGCTGCCCGCCGAGTGAACCCTGTACATGGTTCGGCCCGGTCTAGGAGGCGTCTCTCCCCGGCCGCCGCTGACACCGTCGGCCGGGGAGATCCACGCCTGCCGCCCTCGGGGAAACGCCCGGAACCGGGCGCGTGAGGTGGGGCCGACGACTGTGAGCGAACGGGAGCACGGGCAGAGGGACGGCCCCGCTGCGGTGCCGTGCCGTCCTGCCGCTCCCGGCGACACCGCTCAGCACCATGCCGTCTGACGCTCCCTGCGTTCCCCGGGGAGTACTGCAGCCCTCGGCCTCAAGCCCGTGGCAGTGCCGCCCGACTGACCGGTCGACGGACCGCGTAAGCCTTCCCGCCTCGTGGTCACCGGCACGCACGAGGAGCTACGCATGAACGATCCGCTCAAGATCCTGCTGAACGAACACACCTGGACGACGATCAAGAACCGTCCGGGGGTCACCCACCGCCTCATCCCTCTCGGAGGCTCCAGGGGTGGCGAACTTCTCGACTGGACCGAGCAGACCGGCCACTACGACGTCTGGGTGGCCAAGCCCGACGTGGCGTCGGCAGGAGACCCGTACAAGGCGGACGCCCGGACGAACGGATCCTTCCAGACGATCCGTTCCGGGCATGCCCTGGTGCATCTCGCGCACACCCCCGGCAGTTGGTTCACAGGCAACGTGCTGGATCTGAACCTCTCCACCAAGGGCGTGCGGATCTACCGTTACGACCGGGGCATCACGACCGGAGACCCGATCCCCATCAAAGTCAACCAGTCATCGTTCTCCACGATCGGCAGCGGGCACACCCTCATCTATCTCGACCATGACCGCGTACTCGACTGGCAGCCGGCCACCGGACGGGCCCGGGTCTGGTTGTACGACCGGTCCCGGACCGACAAAGACCCCCTGCCCACCCTCGTCACCGGCGTCACATGGGTCACGATCCGAACCGGGTACCAACTGCTCTACCTCGGCGGCGACCTGATGCTCTTCTGGGACGAGAGAGACGGCGGTGTCTACGTCTACCGCTACGACCGGTCCCTCACGGGCGAGGGCGTCGACCCCTTCCCGGACCTGGCGATGGAAGACTCCTGGAGCGGTGAGATACCCGCCGGCCGCCTGCTGCACTATCTCGGCGGCGACCGCGTGCTGGAATGGGATCCCGCCACCGGCAAGGAGCGGATCTGGGACTTCGATCGGCCCAAAATGCCTGCCGCCGCGTTCCAGACCATGCTCAACGCAGACATTGCGCGTGCCCTCACCTGGGTCAACGCAGCCCGCAACGCCCTGACCGCCTACCAGGCCGATCTGTCCAGCAGCACCCACGACGCGCAATGGCACCTCACGGACGGGGCCCTGCTGACCCACTTTCATGCGCACAACCACCCCGCCGGGCTCGAACCGGCGCTCCTCACGATCCTGGACACATTCGACGCCGTCGCCGACCGGCTGGTTCACAAGACGAGCTTCGCCCAGGTCTCCAAGGAACAGACGGTTACCGACCTCACCCGCCCCCGCTACACACGGGCCTACAGCGCGAAAAGCACGTACACCCGGTTCACTCCCGCCTACCGGCCATTCGACACGATCGGCAACCCCGCTCTCGACGGAGCAGGCGATCTCCTACGGGCCGCGATCGTCATCCACGAGACCGTCCACTTCGTCGGCGACAACCCCGACAGCGCGGCAGAGTGGCACCCCGACTACAACACTCTCGACCCCGTCAAAGCAGTAACCAACCCCTCCAGTTACGCGACCTTCTCCCACCACGTTCTCACCGCCGAAGACCTGCGTTTCGGCAGCGAACCCTGGCGCTAGAAGACTCACACCCCCACGTCGTCAGACATCCACACCCCTGCTCCCGACGGCCGGGACTGACGTCGTATCAGCGGACCGACCCCGCTACGGCTTCCTGGCAGCGACAGCCCGGATGCACGGCCGCGGCGGACGCTCTCCTGGGGCCTCTCGTCGACCGCATGCAAGCGGCCAGCCCCGATGCCCGCAACGAGTGCCATGGGCGGCACAGATCTCCGTTCCTCCAACTGCGCGAGCACTCAAAGGGTGGTGCCCCGGCAGCCCACCGGGTGCACGTCGCGGCTTCCAGCCTCGAGGATCCCCGCCGCCGCTTCCTGGCAGATGCTGCGCCCTGCACTCCGGCCGATGACGGGGACGGTGTCTCCGATGGCCCCTCAAGCAGGTCGATGGCAGTCACGTCGCGCTACCTGCGGCCGTGCCCGCGCAGTCGTCCTGTCTAGGCATCGGCATGGACTACGGTGTCGGATCCTGCTGCGGCGACGACGCACTGCTACACACGCGTGGTCTGACGCTTCTTGCCGGGCTGCGTGCCCAGGTCCCTCGCCCCGGCCAAGCCGAAGCGCTGTGCCGTAGGACGGCCGAGGCCGGCTACCCGCACGGCCTGGTCCTTCTGGCCAAGCTGCGGGAGGGCCAGCGATCCCCAGGGTGCCGAAGCCCTCTACCGGCAGGCAGCCGATGCCGGCCACCTCCCGGCCCTCAACGCGCTGTCCGCCTTGCGTGAGAGGGCCGCTGACCCGGCAGGAGCCGAAGCCCTCGCCTGGCAGGCTGCGGACGCGGGCAACGCCCACGCCCTGCTCCATCTGATGGCAGTGCGCAGACGCGCCGGCCACCGTGAGAGCGCCGACGCCCTCGCCCGCCAGGCCATTGATGCCGGCCACGTCCAGAAACTCGATACCGGCCGCACCTCCCCACAACATCAGTGGCCCTACGGCCTCGATCCCGATGGCACCCCCACACCGCCCTGGTCATGAGCCCCCCGGGCCGAGCCCGATGGGCGCTTCCCGGCCGCCGCTTCGCCGCGCAGAGGGCCGACCATCGCCCGGAAGGTGCGTCTCGGGTCCCTGGTGGTGCCCCGGTCCTTGGCTGCGGCCGGGCGATCAGGTCCCCCTGGGAGTGAGGAGAGGGGCGCCAAGGTGGGTCAGGCGGGGGTGAGGGCGGTGCGAGCGGCGTCCAGGAAGGCAGTGTGCGCGGCTTGGTAGTGGTCCTGGGGCGCGTTCGCGTCGAGGGAGCGTTCCAGGGTCTCGGCAGCCAGGACAACCGGGTCGGGGCCTTCGAGACGGACCAGGGTGAGTGCCTCGGTGACGGCGAGCCGGGCCGTCTGGTAGCGATCACGGCGACTGGCCGCTTCGGGGGCGCCCAGGGCCTGCTGCCATTCCCGGCGGTGTTGGTGGGCGGTGTTGGTGGCGGCGAGGAACGCGGCGTAGGCGGCCCGGCGTACCTCACGCTGGGCGGCAAGGTGCTGGGCGGTGAGGGTCTGGCGGGCGACGTCGAGCTGGGCGTCGGCTTGGAGGCGTCCGGCCTCCCATGCGGCATCTGCCTGGCGGCGTCCGGCCTCCCATGCGGCGTCCGCCTGGCGCTGGCCGGCGGCCCAGGCGGCGTCCGCCTGACGGGCTGCGGCATCAACCGTTCCTTGCGCCTGTTTGCGGGCAGCTGCCAGGGTGAACCACCCGGTCACCGCGCCGCCGGCGAGGGCGCCGGCCACCGCGGAGCCGGCGGCGATCCACGCCGTCATCGTTTCCCCCGCCACACTGCCCCCGAAGCCGTCCGATCCGCTCAACTTACCGGTGCAGGCCAGCAGCCGGCGCGGTATGGCAGGTGCCATCCGCCGGCCTCGGCTGCGCGCCGCTCGTGGTGCGGCTGGGGCTCCGCGCCGTGTCCGTCGTTCCTGAGGCGACCGGGTGGGGGCATTCCTGCCGGAGGGAGCCCCTCACACGCAGGGAGGGGACATGATGGGCTGATGGGGAACGGGGGAAGCGAGCCGCAGCCGTCGCGTGTGCGGCAGGCCCCGCAGGTGGGCCCAGGACCCCTGCGTGATTTCCAGTGCGCCCTGTACGAGGCCTATCTGGCGGCCGGCAGCCCGACGTTCGAGGAACTGGCCGCTGACGCGGCGCGCATCAGCGACCTCGCCCCGGCCCCCAGCCGCACGATCATCCGGGCCTGCCTGGACGAAGCACAGCTGCCCGATCAGCAGGCCGATGCGGCCGCGATCGCTGTCGTCCTGGCACGCCGGGCCGCGTGGCATGCGGACGACTTCGTCCTGCTGATCCGCAGTCTGTGGCTCAAGGCCCGGCTGACCGCCCCGCTGGGCCAGCCCCTGCAGTCGGTCACCGACCCCTTCGCCCTGGAGGTGCACCGGGCCATCGACCACAGCGCGGGCCGCTTCCCCCACGACCTACCGCCGCTGCCCGCCTACATCGAGCGCGCCCACGACGAAGAATTACGCCAGCGCGTCGTGCAGGCCCTCAAGGGCACCAGCACGATGGCCGTGCTGATCGGCCCCTCCTCCACCGGAAAAACCCGCGCCTGCTGGGAAGCCATCCAGGAACTGCCCGAGACCTGGCGGCTGTGGCACCCCATCGCACCCGGCCGCGCCGAAGCCGCCCTGACCGGGATCGGCGGCATCGGCCCGCACACCGTCGTCTGGCTCAACGACACCCACCACTACCTCACCACCCCGGGCACCGGGCTGGGAGAACGGGTGGCCGCCGCGCTGCGCGCGCTGCTGCGCGAGCCGGCCCAGGCGCCGGTGCTGGTCCTGGGCACCATCTGGCCCGAGCACTGGGCCCAGTTGCTGCAGGAACCCGGCCCGCACGGGGGTGTGGAAGATCCGCACGCACAGGCCCGCTACCTGCTGGCCGGCGCCGGCATCACCGTCCCGGCCGCCTTCAGCCCGGACGATCTCGCCCGCCTGCACGGCCACGCGGGCCGCGACCCGCGGCTGCTGCACGCCGCCCGCCACGCCGACGACGGGCGCATCACCCAGTACCTGGCCGGAGCCCCGGCCCTGCTCGAGCGCTACCGCACCGCACCGCCCGCGGCCCGGGCACTGATCGAAGCGGCCATGGACGCACGCGCCGCCGGACACACCCTCGCCCTGCCCCATGCCCTGCTGGAAGCAGCCGCGGAAAGCTACCTCACCGACGCCGAGTGGGACACCCTGGGCGAAGACTGGTTCGAGCAGGCCCTGGCCTACTGCGCCGCCCCCTTACGCGGCACCCGCGGCCCCCTCACCCGCATCCGGCCCCGCCGCGGCGCCCCCGCCCACCCCCAACCCCACTACCGGCTGGCGGACTTCCTCGAAGAACACGGACGCACCACCCGCCAACTCGACCACACCCCCACCGGATTCTGGGACGCCCTGATCGAGCACGCCCACCGCCCGGACCTGACCGACCTCGCCCAGTCCGCCGGCGCACGCAGCCTGCTCTCCCCCGCCCTGCGCCTGTTCACCGCCGCCCACGAAGCCGGCCACCCAGAAGCCCTGCGAGCCGCGGGCACCCTCCTGCACAGCGCCGGACACATCGACGACGCCATCACCTGGTACCAACGCGCCAGCGAAAACGGCGACAGCGCCAGCCTCGGACTCGCCGTCACCCTCCTGTACGACACCGGACGCACCGACGAAGCCATCACCTGGCTCACCCAACGCGCCCGCCACGGCGACACCGCCGCACCCAGCTGGCTCACCCAACTCCAACCCACCACCCCCACCTAACCCAACCCCACCCACAGGCGGGCCAACCAGCCCAGCCCTCTGCGGGACAGACCCTCGAGAGAGCTGCTCGAGGAGAGCCCTGGCATGGCGCAGGTGGCGGTGGCCGGGTTCGAGGACGGCTTCGGCGGTGTGCAGGGTGCACGAGCCGTAGCAGAAAGCCCTACGCCGGGTCGGGGCCTGTGCCACCATCTCGCTAGGGGGCGATCGTGCGCAGATTCAGGACCTCATTACGCCGGGCTTCCCGTGCGTATGCGACGTGGAGCATTCTCACCCACTACCTGGCCGCCGTCGTCTGCATACTCGGCGTCTTGTTCAGTGTGGCAAGCGGCCGCGCGGTCAGTCCCGTCATGGTCTGCCTCACGAGCGCGGTGGTGTTCACGCTCGTCGTGCACCAGGGCCTGATGCTCTTCCGCAACGGCAAGCTCACCCGAGAACTGGTCGAAAAAGAAGGGCACTTCCGTTCCCTGGTGCAGGGCTCCAGCGACGTCATCATGATCGTCACGTCGGCCGGCACCATCCGTTACGTCAGCCCGGCTGCGGCAGGAGCATGGGGCTACGACACCGACGAACTGGTCGGCTCCGAACTGGCGGCGGCCATCCACCCCGAAGACCTCGGCATGGTCGTCCACGAAATCCGCCGGTTTCTCGCCGCCGATCCCGCCGCGGTGCCGGACAGTCGTCTGGAGTTCCGCGTCAAGTCGGGTGCCGGCGCCTGGCTCAACACGGAGGCATCCATCAACCGCCACCGGGGCGGTCTGATCTTCAACTGCCGTGACGTGACCGAGCGGACGCGCTTGCAGGCACGGTTGCAGTACGACGCCGAGCACGATGCGCTCACCGGCCTAGCCAACCGCAGTCTGTTCACCACACGCGCAGGGCGGGCTCTCGGTCACATCGCCCGGCCTGGCATTGCCGCACTTGTCATCGGGCTCGACGACTTCAAGGGTCTCAACGACCGTCTGGGAAGCGAGGCGGGCGACACGCTGCTGCTGCACGTCGCCGACCGTCTCGGGCAAGCCGCACGGGACGGGGACACGGTGGCCCGCCTGGGCGGCGATGAGTTCGCAGTCCTCGTGATGCAGCAGCGCAGCCCGGATGGCAGCGTCGGCGAGCACCACCTCCTGCAGTACGCCAGCCGCCTGCGGGATGTGCTGACGGTGCCCTTTGCCCTCGCCGGCAGCGATGTACGGATCACCGCCTCTGTCGGTGTCGCCTCCGCCACGCCCGGGGTGAGCGCCACGGAACTGCTGCGCCACGCCAATCTTGCCCTGCGTCGCGCCAAAGCCGCGGGCAAGGACCGTGTCGAGCTCTATGCGCCGCCCGCGAAGGAGGCGCAGGCACACGATGCGCCACGCGCCGGCCGAGTCCGTGCGGCCCTGGGCGGGGGCGAATTTGTGCTCCTTCACCAGCCCGTGGTCGAACTGAGCACCGGAACGGTCACTGCTGTCAGCGCCCAGGTCCGCTGGCGTTCTGCTCAAGGCGTCTTCTTCACACTTGCCGAGCAGCGCATGGTTGCGGGCGACGACGAAGCGGAACTCAACCGCTGGATGCTCAAAGAAGCGTTCACGCAGGCTGCCGCACGGTTGAGCAGCGGGGTGTCCGCGCCGGTGTCCGTCCCCATCAGTGCACGAGGACTACGAGAGCCCTCACTGCCTGCCTTTGTCGAAGGGCTGCTCACGCAGTACGGGAAGTCGTTCGGCGGGCTGATCATCGAGATCACGCACGCGGAAGGCCACAACCTCTACGAAGGGCTCAAGCCCCAGCTCACCGCCCTGCGCAGGCTCGGCGTCCGTATCGCACTGGGTGCCCTCGCCGAGGGATACGCGTCCCTTTCCGCACTGCGCCAGCTGCCCGCTGACGTCCTCATGCTGGATCGCACCATCACCGCAGACATCCCACAGTCGGCGCGGCTGGGCAAAATCGCAAGCGGGCTGCTGCGCATCGCTGCCGACCTGGGGCTGGAGTCCTGGGCCGACGGCGTGGACCTCCCCGAGCAGATCGAGGCCCTGCGCGAGCTGGGATGCACACACGGCCGAGGCCTGGCGTTCGCTGGATGGCTCGATGAATACCGGCTGCGTCGTGCGCTGATGAGCGGACGCTACCCCGTGCCGCACCCCACGGCAGCATCCGCTCACCGGCACGGCGACGGGCAGGACGCCGTATCGGCCGGCTCCCCCACGGGGAGTGCGGATGCCGCACAGGATCTGCTGCACAGCTACGCCTCCCACCGGCAGGACGACATCGCCGTGACCCGCGCGGCAACCGACTTCGAGCACGCCCTCGCCTGGCTCTTCGTCCACCTCGGTCCCCCACCCGAACCGACCCCCCTCGAGTACAGCCCAGCAGGAAGCGACGACGGAGGCACCCGGCAATGAGCGTGGAAGACAACAGCAGCGCTCTGCCCCTGCCGTCAGGTGACCCCGTCGTCTCGGCCGGCCTCGAGATCGCCATGAAATGGGGCGCTGCCCTCGGCGGACCGGAGCAGCTCAAGATCGCCTTCGAAGCCCTCGAACCCCAGCTCAAACGCGACCACCAAGCCCTGCTGAACCGGCTGGAGATGCAGCGCGAAGCCGCCACCCGCGCCGACGAGAACGCCACAGCCGCAGCAGAACGCGAAGTACGCCTGGCGCAGGAAAAACGCCAGCACGCCCTGTGGACGGCCCGCCTCTACGTCGGAGCTGTCATCAGCATCACCATGCTCGGCGCCGGGATCTACGTCGCCAAAGACGTCTGGTGGCTCGCCATCATGCTCTGCGGCCCCAGCCTCCTCGCCATGGGCAAGCTCTACGTCCTGCAACGCAGCGACACCACCGACATGGACGCCGTCACCCGAGCAGCCCGCAACGCCACCAGCACCGCCAGCCAGACCCAGCCCCCGCCCTTACCCTGAACGACCACCCGCCGCACACACGCCCCGGCACATCCCGTCCTCCGCTCGCCGTTGCGGGCGGCCGGATGACTCCCGGTGCGTCTTACGGCGCCTTCTCCGGCCTGGGCGGGTGAGGCAGGGTCGGATCGGTCTCGGATGGCGGGCCGGCTTTGCGTTTGATGCGCGCCAGGTCGTAGATGGCGGTGAGGTCGTCGGCGTCGGCGGCCTGCTGGAAGAGCGCCTGGGCGCCAGTCAGGTCGCCGGCCTGAGCGCGTAGTCGTGCCAGCGCGCTCAGGGCGGAGCGGTGGCCGGCGTCGGCGGCCTGGTGGTAGAGGTCTTCCGCGGCGGCCAGGTCTCCGTGGTTCTCTCTGCGCCGGGCGGCCTCGGCCAGGGCGGTGGCGCCTTCGGCGGCGGCGGCCTGGCGGTAGAGGTCCCGTGCCCCTTTGTCGTCTCCGGCGGCTTCGCGCAGGCGGGCCAGGTCGTAGAAGGTGTCGATGCTTCCCGCTGCGGTGGCCTGCCGGGCTACGTCCTCGGCCTGGCGGTGGTTGCCTGCGCGTTCCAGCATCAGGGCCAGGTCGTGCAGGGCGTCGACGTCGCCTGCGGCGGCGGCTTGGCGGTAGAGGACTTCGGCCCCGGCGTGGTCACCGGCTCTTTCCCGCATCAGGGCCAGGACGTAGAGGGAGTTGAAGTCGCCGAGGTCGGCGGCGCGGTAGCGCAGGTGCGAGGCCCACTGGTCGAGGTCGCGGCGCTGGGCGGCGCGGGCGAGTTCGATGAGGTCGTCCGTGCGGGAGAGGTGGGTGTGGGCGGCGTGCCAGAACGAGTCGGGCGGGGTGAGGTCGTGGCGTTCCCGGCGCCCTCGCTGCTCGAGGTAGTCGGCGAGCCTGAAGGCGGGTCCCTGCTCGACGGCATCGGCTGTGGAAGGCGTGGTGCCCGGGAGGGCGGCGTCGGGTCTGCTGCGGGCGCGGCGCAGGGGCGCGTGCTTGCCGTGCACGGGCTGGGTGAGCTCATGCAGCGCCCTGTCTTCCCAGTCGTCGGTGAGCTGGTCGAAGTCGTGATCGTCGAGGTAGCCGGCTGCGGCCTCGATCAGGAAGGACCACGGGAGAGGGACGACCAGGCCGAGCCGGCATGCGTCCATGGCTGCCTCGATCAGGGCGCGGGCCGGGGGTGAGGCCTGGGCGTAGCGGCGCAGCAGTTCAGGTGCGCCGGCCAGGTCCTGGGTGACGCGTCCGTCGGTGCTGGTACGGGTGAGGGTGTCGGCCAGGAGTGTGTCTCCTTTGGCGGCGAGGACGGCGGCCTGGCCGATCTCGTCTTCGGTGAAGCCGGCAGGGACGGTGAGGAGGCGGCCTGCGAGCAGTTCGCGTGTCCTGCTGTGCAGATCACGCTCGTGCGGCTGGGGCAGGGCGGTGTACTGCACGGCGTACTCGGGCCACAGGGTGCCCAGGACCAGGACCGGGCTGGCTTCGGGGCGGGTGAGCAGGGCGTGGAGATGCGCGGCGATCTTCTCGCCGTGGCGGAGGTCGCCGACGTAGTGCTGGGTGTCGTTGAGCCATACCACCGTGCGGGGGCGCACGCGCAGGATGCCGTCGAGTGCTGCTTCCCAGCGGGTGGGGGCGAAGGGGTGCCAGAGCCGCCAGCCGTGCTCGGCCAGGGGCTGCACGGCTTCCCAGCAGGCCCGGGTCTTGCCCGTGGACGACGCTCCGACCACCACGACGATCCGGCTGTCTCCCGCCAGGACATCCTGCACGGCACGGGCCAGTGCCTGGTCATGGGGACGCGCCACATATCCGGGCAGGACCGGCCCCGCCGCGGTGGCGGTGCCGTCGGGGAGCGCGCCGTCGACGCCGCCTGCCGGGTGCACCTCCAGCAGGTGTGCGTCCCACTGCCCGATCGGCGTGCCCGGCCCCTGCTCCCCGCCGTCCTCGGCCGGGACCTCCCCCGCGGCCTCCTTGCGCAGCCTGAGCAGTTCGGGCACCGGCAGCCGCAGCGGCCGGGCCAGGGCCACCAGGGTCTGCGCCGAAGGGGGCGGGCCATCGGTCTGGAAGGCTGCCTGCACGGTCGTACGGCCCAGGCCCGCCCGCGCCGCGAGCTGGGTCTTGCTCAGTCCCGAGCGCGCCAGCCCTTCACCGAGCAGCGTGCTCATCTCGGTACGCGCCGCACGCTGCCGTGATCGCTCGCGCACCCGCTCACCCCTGCCGTGCCGTGCCGTGTCCGCCGGTGTTCATCATCGTCTGGCCGAACCCTGGCGCACACATTCTCCGCAATCCTCAGCCGTGTTCGTCAACACCGCCCCACACCACGGAGGATGACGTGTCCGACCCCGCCACCGTAGCCCTGACCGCTGCACTCATCATCGTCATCGCCGCCCTGGCCGCAGCCTGCGCGGGCAAACTCTCCCGCCTCAACGGCGCCACCTACGCCACCGCTCTCATCCAGTCCGCCGCAGCCTTCACCGCCGTCCTCACCCTCGCCGCCGCCGTCACCACCGCCCTCACCCCCTACCTGCGATAGACCACCGCCTCGGCCCAACACCGCCACGAGGCGGGCACCGCAAGCGAGAGCGCAGCACACAGCCTCCAACGCCCGGCCCGTCATACGACTCACCCATGTCCCGGCGCGGCACCTGACCCGGACCAGCCCATACCCGCCCCGCATCACGGCGGTCGGGCGCCACCGGCACCGTCCATACGTACACAGCGGCTGACAGGCCTCGCAGGACGAGCAGCGCGGCCCTTCGGGCATCTTTGAATTGGTTCTCTTGTCATCGTTCACGCCTGCAGTCCAGCCGCTCGTCTCGCGGCGAGCTCACCGGAAGCAACGGCACCGTTCGCACGAAGCCGGAGCGAAAGACGGATGTGCGCTCCTCCAGCGACAGGCTCCTTCCCGCGGCGCCGGCTACCCCTTTGACTTCATCGCGTGCCGTGAGCCCGGGAACCGGCTGCTGGGGCACGCCGTCTCCACCACCGATCCCCAACTCCTGTGCGAGGGGCCCCTGCATGACGAGACCCGTCAGAACCCGTCCCAGGCTGCGACTGCGGCGACCGCCGGTTCGGCCCCGGCCAGAGGCAGAGCGGGGTAGAAACGGGGGCGGGCGAGCGGTCCGCGCGACTCAGCGGGCGCAGGCCCTGGCAGGCGTACGGGCCTGGTACGCCACGGCTGACATAGCCCGGCACGCGACTGTTCTCGCCGCTCTCGTCGCAGCGGCTTCTCTCGCGGTGTCGGCGTGGGGCACATTCAAGGCCGCTCAGGTCGCAGACGATCAGCTCGCCCAGTCCCGGGACAACACGGAAGCCGCGACGCGCCGGCAGGTCTCGCAGATCACCATGTGGCTACAGCCATTGGACGGGCACCGCACCTACGTCATCGCCAACCGGTCGCTGGATGCGGCCTCTTTGTATCTGCAGATCGACTACGGTCCTGACGGCCATGAGGCGGCTCACCTTCTGAGAGTCGGGGTCGCTCCACCGTGCACCCGGATGGAGCTCAGCGTGCGAAGCGCGCACCTCGCGGTCCGCACTCCCCCACGAAACAGGCCCTCGCTGAGGACCTACCGGCTCAATTACCTGATCGTCAGGGACGCCGGCGGAAAGATCTGGAAACGGGAAAGCACCGGCACGTTGGCTTCCCTGCCCGCCCTCCCGGAATTCGCCGACGCAAGAAAACGCTCCCTCCCAGAGGACGCAGTCCGCATACGCCCCCTCGAGCAGTGCGGCAACGGCACGTAACAAGGCCCGCTGACCATTCTGCCTCGGCAACGCACTGCTCTCCCCGCTGCCGCAAACGAGCCTGGCATGACCGGCGCAAGCAGCCCGTCGAGGTGCGAGACCGCGCATCCGGCGGACCTACTGATCTCTTCGGACTGTTGTCGGATGCTGATCCCTGCGGTAGGCCGGTGGTATGCGGTACGCGCAGGGCGGTGGGCTGACTGCCGAGCGGCGGCAGTTTCGTGAACGGATCCGGTACCAGGCCGGTGAGCGGTTCGCACGCAGTGAGAGAACCGCGGTGATCGCGAGGGATCTGCGGGTGAGTGAGCGGTCGGTGGAACGCTGGCGTCGTGCCTGGCAGGAGGGCGGGATGGACGCCCTCGCCTCCACGGGACCGGCCAAGCTTCCCAAGGTGTCCGACGGCCAGTTCGCAGTGCTGGAGGCGGAGTTGGCCCTCGGGCCGGCCGAGCACGGCTGGGAGGACCAGCGGTGGACCCTGGCACGGGTCAGAGCGCTGATCGCCTGGAAGTTCGGCATCGACTGCTCCTCGGCGGCAGTCTGGCGGCTGCTGCACCGGCACGGCTGGTCCTGGCAGTGCCCGGCCCGCCGCGCGCTGGAACGCGACGAGCATGCGGTCGAGCTGTGGAAGAAGGAGGTGTGGCCGCAGGTGGAATGACCGCGGCGGCGCTGGGGGCCTACATCGTCATCGAGGACGAGGCGGGGTTCTCCATGACACCGCCGCGCGCCCGCACCTGGGGCCGACGTGGGCACACGCCGGTGGTCCGGGTGCGCGGCCGCTCCTGGCGCCGCTGGTCGATCGCCGCCATGTGCTGCTACAAGCAAGGTGAAACCTCCCGGCTGATCTACCGGCCGCGCCGCCACCGCAAGCACAAAGGCAAAGGGCGCGACAGCTTCTCCTGGCGCGACTACCGCGACCTGGCGGTGCGCGCGCACCTCCAGCTCAAGGCCCCGATCGTGCTCGTCTGGGACAATCTCAATACCCATCTCGCCATCGGCATGCGCCAGTACGCGGACGAACACGACTGGCTCACCATCGTCCAACTCCCCTCTTATGCACCGGACTTGAATCCAGTGGAAGGCGTCTGGTCGCTGTTACGGCGCGGCCCGCTGGCCAACACCGCCTTCACCGACGACGAACACCTCGAACGCACCCTCCGCCGCGGACTTCGCCATATCCAGTTACGGCCCGACCTCATCGACGGCTGCCTTGCCGGGACCGGACTCCACCTCATCCACCACCCGACAACAATCCGAAGAGATCAGTAACACCGGGACGCACGCCCTCGCCGGCGGCGCGAGGCTGCCCTGCGAAGTGAGAAGTGACGGGCCGTCGGGGAAAGATGGTGGCATCCGCAGGGCGGCGCACCCGGGCCCGTAAGGGTGGTGTCCGGATGCCCGCGATACTCGGCAGTGTGACCCGGGAACGCTACGACGAGCTGGTCAACATCAGCCCGCCGTCGACAAACCGGGCGCCCGTCACCGGCACCTGGATCCCCCAGGGCAAGCTCGGCTCGGACCAAGCGTGCCCGCCTGTGCTCTCGGCAACCGGATGTGAAGCCATCGAGCAGCCGGCGAACCCCTACGCGCAGCGCTGAGGCTCAAGCCCCTTTGGTGAAGACGAGCACCTCGGTGGAGGCGACGCCCATGGGCGCCTGGAAGCTGGCCTCCAGGCTGCAGCCGAGGGTCGCGAAGAGGTCCACGCATGTCTGGCGGGGCATGGCGGCCGGGTAGGAGTCGTGCCCCGCGCCGCCCTGCGTCGCCCAGGCGCGTACCGCGGCCGGTTCCAGGCAGGTCTCTGTCATGATGTCGAAGACGATCCGGCCACCGGGCCGTGTGACCCGGGCCATCTCGAAGAAGTAGCGGGAGGCGCACAGGAAGGTCACGGTGTTGAACACCTTGTGAGCCTGAACGAGGTCCACACCACCGTCGGGCGTAGGCGCGAGACTGCATCCTGCGGTCGGTTGGGCGACCACGCCGAACGTGTCCACCAGGTAGTTGGCCCAGGGCGCTGCCGTCTCGTAGATCTCATAGCGGTCCGGTGAACACTCCTTCAGGGTCTTCTCCAGGTACCGCCCGGACCCGGGGCCGATCTCCAGCACCGTGTGCGGGCCGGCGGCAAAGACGCCGAGAGCGCGTAGTTCGTCGATGGTCGCCTGGGTCGCGCCCGGCGTCCCGTTCATGACCTCGTCGATGTGGTCGCCGACCGACAGACCGGCCTCCCGCGCAGCCCGCATCGTTGCCTCGAACGGAAGGAAGTCGTCGACGCCGCCCAGGTTGTTGGTGCTACGCACGATGTCGAACCCAGCACGGCCCAAGAGCCGCTTGACCCCCGACCTCAAAACAGACCTTCCCCCACCTGCAACCCCCATCGGACATCTCCCCCAAATCGTCTCCCACTCCCGGCGTCAGCATAAGAACGCGGGCCGCCCAGGCGCAGCGGGACAGCGAATTCACTACGCGGCTCAAGGCCGGCACACATCCCGAAGTACACGGCCGCATGCCGAGCCTCGGCAGCCGGCGGTCTCCGCGCTTGCGGCCACCTTCCGACGGCATCCCGAGACTGCGAATCCGCGGGCCGACGGCATACGAGCCGCGCCGAATTGTGTTCCCATGCCCGCCGGTTGATTACCTTGTGTGTGCGATCAGTCCCGTGGCGGCAGTCGCGCCCAGCGACGACTCGCGCCGCCCCGTCCTGCTCACCGGACTGATTCTGCTGGTGGCGGCCCCGCCTTGTAGGCGCCTGGCACAATCCTGGCTCGATGGCCCCCCCGCAAGCCACTCACCGTGAGTACTGGCCTTGCGACGGCAACTGCGAAACCGGGAACGCCTGGGTCCACGTCCGGACACGGACACACTCACTCCGTGTTCGAGGGTGTCGTCGCGCACGTGGCAGACCACGTGAGGGACTCCGCAGGCCTCACCGCACACACGCCTCCGCCGGACGAGGCAGCTGTTGCGCGCCCCGTGCCGAGCGCACCGCCGAACCCCGGCGATCCGCAGGACGAGGCGCGCGCGCCCGCGCACAGCAGACCCCTCTGCGCCCGGCACAGCCCCTGGCGGCAGCAGGCCCGGCCCGCATACCCGAACCGGGCCGCGCCACGACGGCAGCAGACCGCGGCCCAGCACGCCACACGCCCTGAACCGTCAATAGCGCGTCCGCCTGACCAGCGGACACGAAGGAGCCATACCTTCTGCAGCTCACCGTCGCAGGGGGTG
>NZ_JBYIVZ010000085.1:0-23700 GCF_057710365.1 Streptomyces sp. bgisy027 | reverse complement strand
CTTAGTCCCTGCGTTGAACGCTGCGTAAGAGCCAGCGGCGCTCCCTGCTCCAATCGCTACCGCACCCACGGTCCCACAGACGACAGACGCGACGCATACCAGCACTCCTGCAGCACCAAGCACAAGCAGCCCATTGCCTGCCCAGTCACGCCAGTGTTCAGAGAAGTGATCCCCGACGGCGGATACAACTTTCCCGCCCGTGTTGTTCCACGCCTTGCTGACGCCGCCCATAATACTGCCGAAGATGCCGTCTTTCTTGCGGCGTTCGGCCTCGGCCTTGCGTCGCGCCTCCGCCTGGGCCTTGAGCTGTGCAGCGTGGATGGCCTGTGGGTCGTATGTCTTCTTGCTGATGTTGCCCTTGCTGTAACCGTAGGCATGGCCGTCGGAGCATCGGCCGCGGTGGCAGGTGGAGGTGTTGAGGCCGCCGGGGTCGAGCGGGCCGTCCTGGATGTAGCGGACCGGGTTGTTCTTGCTGGTGCCGGTGCCGCCGATGGGGTAGCCGATGCCGCACAGGTCGGCGGGGCACAGGCCTGACGGGTCGGATTTGGTGACGGGGTTGTTGTGGGCGTAGGAGTAGGCGTTCATCTGGGCCGGGTAATCGAGGTCGATGACCGGGTCGACGGAGAGGAATCGGCCGAGTGTGGGGTCGTATTCGCGGGCGCCGAGGTGGACCAGGCCGGTGGGGTCGCTGGTGCCGCCGACGAAGCCGCGGGTGCCGGGGATGGTCTCGATCTGCTCGGAACGCAGCTCGCCGAAGGGGAGTTGCTTGCGGCGGGTGATCGCCAGGGTGGTCATGGCGACGGCTGCCATGGCGGTTCCCTGGTGGTCGGGGAGGAGGAAGGAGAAGCCGCTGCTGGTGCGGACCGCGATGGTCTGGCCTTCGTGGGTGTAGTAGCGCACTCCTTCCTTGGTGCCGTTGGGGGCGATCTTGCGTTCGTTGTTGCCGGGCAGGGTGAGGGTCTGGCTGCCGTCGGCGTTCTTGGTGATCAGGCGGTTGCCGTCGGCGTCGTACTGGTAGCTGTAGGTCTTGCCGGCCTCAGTGAGGGTGGCCAGGTGTCCCTCGTTGTCCCAGGTCAGGTTCTGGGTCTGGGTGCCGATGACTAGCTGGGTGGTGTTCCCTGCGTCGTCGTAGGCGAAGGTGCTGTTACGGCCGTCGTGCGCGCCACCCTTGACGGTGGCCGACTGCACGGCGTGGGGCAGGCCGGAGTTCGGCTCGGGGTGGGTGTAGGTGGTGGTGGCGTCCGAGCTGGCCAGCGCTCCGGTGCCGTGGTCAACCTGCTGTGTGCGGTTGCCGGCCGGGTCGTAGGTGAAGGTCTGCCAGTAGGGTTCCGGGCCACCCACCGTCGTGGCGGACGGCTGGGTGGAGCAGTCGGTCTCGGCGGTCCATGCCCGGGTCAGCTGCCCCAGGGCGTCGTTGGTGAAGCACTGGGTGTCGGTTGTCTTGCCGGCATCCTGGCCGCTGGCGGTGGTGACGTTGCCCGCGTCGTCGTAGGAGTAGGTCATGTCGTCGATGCGCTGCGGGGCGAGGTCTCGGTCGGTGGTCTGCCGGGTCATCCGGCCGGTGAACTCGTCGTAGACGCGGGTGTTGTAGACCTTCTTGCCGAGCGTTCCGTACTCGGTGCGCACCGCACGGGAGAAGACGTCGTGGCTGGTGGCGTTGACGAGGGTGATGGAACCGGCGGTGGTCTTCTGCGGCAGGTTACCTTCACCGTAGACCGTGGTCTGGCGCTCACTGGGGAGACTACCGACCGCCGGGTGTTTGATCCACTCCTGGAGGCCGGTGTACGTGTTGTATCTGACGCGGGAGCATTTCCAGGAACTGCTTCAACATCCCGAGGCCCTCGGGCCGTCCGGCGGGACACGCATCGTCGAGGAGTCGGTTCCCCGGTACCTGAACAACACCACCTTCACCACGCTGCTCAGGGACGGGTGGATCGGCACGCGCGGCACCGGCTGGGACTACGTCATCGACCTGATACGCGAGAGCCTGTCCGCCGGAGGGCCGGGCTCCGTCGTTGTGGGAATGCACCGGAGCGAGGTTCCGCCCGGCAACCGCCGAGTCAACTGACCTGCGCCGCGGGCGGACAGCGATCCAGGCGATCCGTCTGCCCTTGCTCCCTGGCACGTACGGACCGGCCTCGCGAATCGGAGCCGGTCAGTAAAGTGATCGTAGCCTTCTGGAAGGGGCACGGATGGCGACGCTGGGGATGCACCGGGACTTTCTGCTGGAGTTCGCGGCGCTGGAGAAGCCCGTCCAGAAGCGGGTCTTCGAAGTGTTCGAGAAGTTCGCGGCGGCCACGCACGCCGGGCTGCACCTGGAGAAGCTGACGCACCAGAAGGATCCGCGGCTGCGAACCATCCGCATCACCGACTTCTGGCGGGGCGTCGTCCTCAAGGCCGAGACGGGCGGCAGCTATCTGCTGCTGAAGGTCCTCCCCCACGACAAGGCCAACGACTGGGCCGCCAAGCACCGGGCGTCGGTGAACGACGCGACGCAAGGCATCGAGATACGCAACGACGTGGCCCTGGAGCGGGCCACGGCCGGGCTTCGGGCGCTGGCCGCCGGGGAACCGGCCCGACTGTTCCCCGCATCCGGGTATCCGGACAAGGTGCTGCGCAGCCTCGGCGTGGACGAGGAGATCCTGCCGATCATCCGGCTGATCCCGGACGAGGACCACCTGGAGGCACTGCACAAGGTGCTGCCGGAGCAGCAGTACGACGTGTTGCTGGGGCTCGCGACCGGGATGAGCCCCGAGCAGATCGACCGGGAGCTGGTGCAGGCGTACGCCCGGACCGCCGCGCAGCCGGCCCGTGGCTCCGAGGACGACGAGCTGGGCACCGCCATGGCTCGCTCCCGCGGGCGGGTCGCTCTCGTCTCCGGGGCCGACGAGCTGCTGGAAATCATGGAGCGTCCCTTCGACGCCTGGCGGGTCTTCCTGCACCCGAGCCAGTACCAGGTGGCCTACCAGGAGAGCTACGCCGGGTCGGCGCGGGTCACCGGCGGGCCCGGCACCGGCAAGACCGTCGTCGCCCTGCACCGGGCGTACCACCTCGCGCGGCGGCTGCCCGCCGACGCGCCCGACGGCTGCGTACTGCTGACGACCTACACCAAGGACCTCGCCGCCGAGCTGGAACGCTGCCTGGAGCTGCTGGTCACGGATGACTCCGTCCGCGCGAGGATCCGCGTGGTGAACGTGGACGCGCTGGCCAACGAGATCGTACGGGCGGACCGTGGCGGCGGCCCGCTGAAGCTGGTCTTCGACCAGAAGGAGATCACCGCCCGCTGGGAGCGGATCACGCGGCGGCTGGGCCTCGACTTCACGGACGTCTTCCTCGACCAGGAGTGGCGCCACGTCATCCTCGCCCAGGCCGTCGCCACGCCGGAGGAGTACCTGAAGGTGACGCGGACGGGCCGCGGCAGCGGGCTCGGGCCGCTGAAACGGCTTCAGGTGTGGCGTGCCGTCGCCGCGTTCGAGGAGCAGCTGCGCCAGGCCGGGGAATGGACCTTCCTGCAGGTGTGCGCCGAGGCCGCGCGCGTCCTGGACGGGCGCGGCGAACGGCCCTTCCGGCACGTCGTGGTCGACGAGGCGCAGGACCTGCACCCCGCCCAGTGGCGGTTCCTCCGGGCCCTCACCGACCGCGGCGCCGACGACCTGTTCCTCGCCGGGGACACATACCAGCGCATCTACGGCAACCGGGTCTCGCTGCGCTCGCTCGGCATCGTGGTCGTCGGGCGCTCGTACCGGCTGCGCGTCAACTACCGCACCACGCAGGAGATCCTCGCCTGGTCCACGGCGCTGCTGACCGGGGAGCGGCCCGACGACATGGACGACGGGAAGGAGACACTGGCCGACTACCGCTCCACGATGCACGGCGAACGGCCCAGAGCCGCCGGATACCCCACCAAGGCCGAGGAGTTGGCGGCGCTGGTGGTCCAGGCCGAGCAGTGGATCGCCTCGGGCGTGGAGGCGGAGCACATCGGCGTCCCGGTGCGGTTTATCCAGCTCGGGCGGGACATCGCCCAGGCCCTGGAGCGGGCCGGCATCGCCGCCTGCGTGCTGAAGGCCGGGCGCGGCGGCCCCGGCGTGCGGATCGGGACCATGCACCGGATGAAGGGGCTGGAGTTCCGCTGCGTCGCCGTGGCGGGCGTGAACGACGGGACCGTGCCGATGAAGTCGGCCGTCACCGCCGTAGAGGTCGACGCCCAGCAGCACCAGGAGGACCTGAACAGCGAGCTGAGCCTGCTGTTCGTGGCGTGCACGCGGGCGCGGGAGGTGCTGCGGGTGTCCTGGCACGGTGCGCCGAGCCCGTTCCTGGCGCCGGTCACGGACCCGCGCCCGTAGCGCCCGTGGCACGCACGTCAAGCATGCTCCGCACGCGTGGCACGCGGAGCATGCGTGACGTGCGCAGGGTCTCCGGAGCCCGTCGCCCCGGCACAACGGGACGGTTGCAGAGGGTGTCAGAGGGTGCGGGGGTCCTCGTCCGTCATGCGGCGGGCCTCCGCGAGGGCCACGGTGTGCGCGAACCACTCCAGCACCGCGCAGATCTCCTCGCTGTGCCCGGCGAAAACCTCCACCGGGAAGGACGGGCGCAGGTCCAGCTTGGCCTCGGCCAGGTCGATGCCCTCGATCGCGTTCAGCCGGGTCATCAGCTCGCGCCGCATCGGCTCGTCGTCGAAGGGAGGGCGCCGCTTCAGATACTGGAAGACGACCTCGACCGTGCCGGAAACCGGGTAGATCCCGAGGGGCCACAGGTCTCGGGACCCGGGGGCGCTGCCGAAACGTGCCGTGGGGAAGCAACTGGTCTCGCTCGCCCGGCCGTATACGAGATGACCACCCTGCTGCTCCCAGAAACGCAGGGCGCCCAGGACGCCGTCGACGGTCTCTTGGGTCTGGTTGTCGCGCAGTTGCGTCTCGAACCTGCCGGCCGCCGACTGCTGCTCGTCGCCGGTCTGAGGTGTCGGCTCGGCCTCCTCGGTGACGTCCTTGCCCAGCAGGGCCGCCAGGTCGGCGGTGGTCAGCCGGTGGGAGCGGCGGGCCCGGCCCGCGTCGTCGAAGGGGACGCCCTCCGCCTCCAGCCGGGTTCGCGCGTCCCCCGACTCCTGGCCGTCCGGCCAGCGGAAGCCCGCCGAGACACGGCCGTCCGCCGTCAGCACCCGGTAGGCGCCGTGCAGGCCCGCCTTGGTCGCGAGGTGCTGGCCCACCGGGACGGCGTGGGTGCCGATGAGTGCGGCGACATCGCCGTACGTCGTCCATGTTCCGGCGGGCATGGCGAGGAGCGCGGCCCGCAGATCCTTCCAGCCGGACCACTCGTCGTCGACGGGGACCGTGCCCGCGACGGGGCCGGGCCACAGCCGCACCGCCCGGTCGGCCAGGTCGGCGGCGCGGTCGAGGATCTCCGCCTTCCCCCACCGCTCCCGCCCAGCGATCTCCTGGTTCATGCGAAGGGCGCTGAAGTCCAGGATCTCCTGCTTGCGGCGGAACGGATGATTCGACAGTTTCGCGTTGTCCGCGGAGAGGGTCAGGTTGCCCAGCGTGTGGACCAGCAGGGCGTGGAGTTCCTCCGGGCCCTGTCCGTCCTCGGCCTCCTCGGCGAGCAGGTCCAGCCACTGGTGCGCGGGGCTCTGCGGCAGCACGTGCTCCACGGTCAGGCGTGCCTTGGCGTAGTCGACCGGTTCGCTGGCCCCATGGCTCTCCTCCAAGCGGCGCAGCACCTGGAACCGCTGGTTGCTGCGGCCCGCCTTGTAGAAGGGCCGGGTGCGGATCGCCTCGCGGACGGCGTCGTCGTCGGGCCAGACGCGGGCGCCCGTACTCTTCGACAGGAAGCGGCGTACGGCCTCGTCCGGGTCGTCGTCCTTCTCGATCTCCTTGGGCATCTCCATGAAGACCCGGTTGCTGCCCGTGGTGGAGTGCCCGGAGAACAGGCGCCGCACCATATAGCTCTCGGCATACGTCAGTGCCCGGGCGGCCTGGTGGGGTGTGGCCTGTCCGGTGCCCACGCGGTCGAGCAGGTGGAGTGCCAGCGGGTAGTGGGTCTGGCCGCCCCACCGGGACAGTCGCTCCAGCGCTTCGCGCAGTTCCGGGTCGGGCTCCCGCTCGGGTTCCAGGATCCGCGTCAGGCGTTCCGCCCGGCGGGCGAGGGAGGCGATCTCTGCCTCCAAGGCCGCCTCGTCGGAGCTCAGGGGTTCCAGGCGCTTCTTCTGGTCGCGGTAGATCTCGCTCTGCTTGGCCCGGCTGTTGCCGGCCACCACCAGGTCGAGCCAGACGAGGAGTTCGAGGCTGGCGGGGCCCAGCCGTTCCTGCATGGGCAGCCAGAGGCTGTGGTAGACGGACTCACCGCGGGTCGGCAGGCACATGAAGAGGTAGTTGCGCAGCAGATCGCTCTGGCTGAGTCCGACGCCGGTGTTGTTGATCGACTCAAAGATCCGGTAGACGTTGTCGCCCTCCGACGCGGTGATCTCCACGATGGACAGCAGACCGCTCATCACGGTCTCCACCGCGTCCGTCCACGCCTCTCCGCCGTTCTCCTCGCCCTCGGTGAGGGCGCCCAGGAAGAACCGGTAGGCGGCGCCCACATTGCCGGGGCCACCGGCCCTGGGCGAGCTCTCGACGCAGGCGGTAAAGGCGTCACGGTCGGCCTGTGTCGGCAGGAGGCGGTAGTGGTCGTCGCCGCTTCGGTACTTGTTGACGAGCACCAGGTCGTGGATGCGCTCGGCCTTCTGCTGCGCGCCGCGTTCCCGATGGCGGTCGCGCAGGGCGGTGAAGGCGAGCATGAGCGTGGTGAGGCGCTGTTGGCCGTCGACGACGAGCCAGCGCTGCATGCCGCCGGCGGTGATCCGGCCCGGCGCCAGCACCACGGAGCCGAGGAAGTGCGCCGCGGGAGGCCGCCCTTCCAACTGCTCCTCGACCAACTCCTGTACGTCGTCCCAGAGTTGTTGCAGCTCGTCCCGCTGCCAGCTGTAGGTTCGCTGGTAGAGCGGCACCTGGTACTGCTTCTCGCCCTGAACGAGCTCGTTGAACGTGGTCTCCTGAGCGTGCACGCGCGTCTTTCCCCCCACTGAGTCCCGGACGACCCATATTCCCCCATCGGGGTGGCGGTGTCCGCCGCCCGGACTCGATCAGTAGCGGTGACGTCGTCGTTCAGGAGCCGGGTAGCACATCTTGCTGCACGGAGGCGTACAGGGGGCTCACGCTCCGCGCGTTCTCGGGCTCGAATCGTCTTGCTGCGGGCGCTCGCGAGAGATCCCGCGCGAGCGCCCGGAACAGCGGTCCCAAGGCTTGGGCGACAACTTCGACCGTCGACGATGCGTCCATGAACTGAGTCAAACAACACACCCCAGGTGCGCTACGGGCGGTAACGTATGCCACGCACCATCACGCGCAGCAGGTCTGTGCCCCTCGCGGAGAGAGTCCGACGCCCGAGTCCGCAGAGTCCCCCGTCGTCTTCGTGCTCCTCGCCGAGGTCGCGCGGATTGCGGGTGTGGGGCGTGCCGCCGTCAGCAATTGGCCGCGGCGTCACGAGACCTTCCCCGCGCCGGTCGGGGGCACGGACGCGAGCCCGCTGTTCTCGCTCGCCGAGATCGAGGCGTGGCTGCGCCAGGAAGGCAAGCTGAAGGCCGCCGTGGGTCCGCTGGAGCGGCTGTGGCCGGAGTACGAGGCCTTGGGCGACCGGGACGCGATGGGGCTCCTCGTCGCGGAGGTGGGTCTGCGGCTGTGCGGGGAGCCCGGGAAGCCCGACGAGGGTAAACGGGCCGCTTCCGCGGTACTCGCCGAGGGCCAGTCCTCTCTTGAAGAGCGGCAGTCCGCTCTGCTGGAGCGGACCCTGCGGCTGGCCGAGTCCAAGGGTGCTGCCGAGACCTTCGGTTTCCTGCTGGAACGGTGGCTGCGCACCCACGTACGGCAGATCGCCGTCACCCCCCGACCACTCGCGGAACTCATGGCACAGATCGCTGCGGCGGTCCGTGCGGACGGGGTAAGGACCGTTCTCGATCCCGCGTGCGGCGCCGGGTCCCTGCTTCTGGCGGCGGGGCGGCGTTGGGGTGGCTCGGGACCGGCCGAGCTGCGGGGGCAGGACAGCGACCCGGTGCTCGCCTCGCTGACGAGAGCACAGCTGGCCGCGGCCGGACACGCGGGACCGGACCGGCCGCAGGTCACGGTGACGGCGGCCGACACCCTGCGCGCCGATGCTCAGGCGGACGTACGGGCCGACGTGATCCTGTGCGACCCCCCGTCGAACGAGCGCGACTGGGGGCACGCGGAACTCGCGACGGATCCCCGCTGGGTGCACGGCCAGCCCCCGCGCACCGAGTCGGAGCTGGCCTGGGTCCAGCACATCACCTCCGCGCTGGCCCCGGGAGGAGTCGGGGTCGTGGTGCTGCCGCCCGCGGTCGCGGCGCGGCGGGCCGGCCGTCGTATCCGGGCCGGTCTGCTGCGCAGCGGTGTGCTGCGCACCGTGATCGCCCTGCCTCCCGGCGCCGCGCCTCCGCACGGGGTCGGACTTCACCTGTGGGTTCTGCGAGCGGCAGGTTCCGGTCAGGAGCCCGGAGCTTCCCCGGGCGAGGTCACCCTGGTGGACACCGCAGCCGGGCAGAGCGGCACGGGGAGCGGGAGCGGTGGCAGCAGTGTCGACTGGGAGCGGATCACGGAGCAGGTGGTGAAGACTCTCCGGGGATCGGGCGGGCCGGGAAGCGTGACGGTTCCGGTCATCGATCTGCTGGACGAGGCCGTGGACCTCACACCGGCCCGGCACATTCCGCGCAGCCGCACAGCCGACCTGGTGGAAATCCGGCGCTCCTGGGCCCTGTTCGACGCCCATGCGAGTGATCTCCGTGATGCGGCAGACGTGCTGTCGGCGCTGGAACCGGTCGAAGGCGGCGACCTCGCGCCGCTCATCACCGTCGCCGAACTGGAACGGGCCGGAGCTCTGGAGATCTGCAGCGGGCAGGCGCTGCCCGAGGTGGAGCTGGAGCGCGGTGCCCGTCCGGCGGACGGGGCGCGGGTGCTGACCAGTCTCCGCCACCCAGGAGGCCCGGATCCCTGGCTTCCCGCCGCGGCGGTTGCGCGGGGCGAGAAGAGCGGCGCGCTGACCGTCACCACCTCGCAGGATGTCGTCATGTCGGTGCCGGCGCGGGAGTTCGACGTCCAGGTGGACACCGAGGCGCCCTCGGCTCTCGGGCCGCAGCTCTGTGCGTTGCGCGTGGACCCTTCGGTCCTCGACCCCTGGTTCCTGGCGGGCTGCCTGCGGGCGCCCGACAATGCCCGTCAGGCGGGCACTCATGCGTCCACCACGTCCCGTGTGGACGTACGGCGGCTGCGGGTGCCCCGGTTCTCCCTGGAGGAGCAACGGCGGTACGGCGAGATCTACCGCAGGATCACGACGTTCGAGAGGGAACTCCAGGGGCTTCGCCATGTGGGAGGAGAACTCGTCCGTTCGCTCGGCGACCTGCTGGCCCACGGCCGGTTGCCGCACGTCTGACCGCCGCACCCGGCTCTGCCGCCGCCCCCGGTCGGCGCGGCGCCTGGCCCGTCGGTGCGCCCCCGTTCCTTGTCGGCACTTGGGCTGCCTCACCGTCCCCGGCCAGCACACCGGTCGCAGCCGCCGGAGGCCCCTACGGCAGTGCCGTCAGGGGCCCGTCGGGGATCCGGCACTCCGCCACACCCAGCCGCGCCTCCAGCGTCGGTGCGCCGTGGCGGGGATTCTGCCGGTCGCCGAGCATGGCCGCCTTCTCGTCCAGTTCCTTGGCACGGCCGGTATCGCCGCCGAGACGCGCAGCACCCCCGCACACCAAGTGGGCCTCCGCAACGGCGGGCGGCTACCGCTTGGGGCACGCGTGAGGTGATAACCGTGGCACTGTGCACAGCGGCAGACTCGTTTCTCGCCGCATCCGCTCTTCTGGGTCTGAGCTGTGCCACGATCCCGACCGCCGTTCCTCACACGCCAGTGCGCCTCCACGAGTTTTTCGGAAGGGGCCGCCGTTCGTGCAGGTGACTCGCCTACCACGATCCGTGCGGCCAGCGGCCCGAGAGACGTCGTTCAGGCGCCGCGATCGCGGCAACGGGGCGGGGCGGGGGAGTCAGCTTGCTCGGCAAGAGAGTCCAGGATGTTGCGGGTTTCCTCCACGCTTTCGGTCAGAGCACAGGACTCGAACGCCTCAAGTGCTTCGCGCAGCCGGGCACGTCCCGCCTCGATGTTGCCCAGATCGGTCAGCAGTTGCCCCCACACCACGAGGCTGTCACCCAGATCCCTGGTGTACGCCTCGGGGTGACGTCTGGAGAGGGCCCTGTAGTGCCCCGCAGATTCCTCAGCCAGTGCCACGGCCTCATCGAGACGGCCGATCTCGCCGATGTCGATGGCCGCGTTGTACGCAGCCAGTGCCAGATCCGACAAGGCAGCGTCATCGCTCCACTTCAAGAACGCGGTGCGAGCGAGTGCGACGGACTCGCGTGTGGCCCGGACCGCGTCGTCGAGGCGCTCCAGCCCGACCAGGATCAGGGCGTGGTTCGTGAGCAGCCGCGACATTCGGAGCCGGTAGTGGTCGGGATCTCTCTCCAGGAGCCGACGGCCGTAGTCAACCGCCTGCTCGGAGGCTTCCAAAGCCTCGCCGTGGCGGCCGACGCCATGGAGGCGAAGGGCGACGGTGTCCAGCAGCCGTGCGGTGATCTCCGTTTCGGGCGCCTGCCCGGAATTGAGGTGTTGGCCGTAGAGGCGCAGTGCGTTCTCGGCCGTCTCGAGAGCCTCTAGGGCGTGCCCCGTCTCGCTGAGCGCGTGGGAGAGGTTGGCCATGACGCTCACGGTGTTCAGCAGATGCGCGCGAGGGTTGCGTTCCACCAGTTCATAGAGGTGCGCGACGCTCTTGCGGCCGGCGGAGACGGCTTCATTGTCCCGGCCCAGTTCGCTGAGACAGATGGACACGGCATTCCAGACCTTGGCGAGGGTCTCCCGCTGGGACCAGTCAACCGAGTCCGCCTCGCTCGCGCAGTGCGCGACGGCCCACTCGGCCGTGTCCAGTGCCTCGGCGTGCCTGCCCAGGTCGGCGAGTGCGCCGCTGCTCGTCAACAGCGCGGCGGCGTAACGGTTCCCAGCTGCTCCTGGCATCGCCTCCCAGATGCGGAGCGCCTCCTCCACGGTATCGAGGGCCGACTGGGGATCACCTGCCTCACTGCGGGTGGCAGCGAGTTCAGCCAGCGCCGTAGCGAGGGCGTGGAGGTCCTGGGTCGAGCCGCCTTCTGCTTCGGCGCGCCGGATACGCACCGCGCGTTCGGCGGAGTCGATGGCCTCCGGCAGCCGGCCCATGCGGCACTGCACGTCGGCGAGGTTGAGCAATGCAGGGGCCAGGTCATCAGGGGAGGCCTGCTCAGTGGGCATTGCGGACGACAGAAGGTCCACGGCTTCCTCTGCGAGGTGGAGAGCGTCCCGGTGGAGAAGGACCTTGCCCAAGTGGACCGCTTGGTTCGTGCAGGCAGCGGCCAGTTCGCGCACGTAGCGTCCGCCGTTCTCCGCGGCGACGACGGCCCGCCAGTACTCCAGGGCCGCGTCGCCGACGCCGATGGCTGTCTCGTAGT
Organism: Streptomyces sp. bgisy027; assembly: GCF_057710365.1. Lineage (NCBI taxonomy): Bacteria > Bacillati > Actinomycetota > Actinomycetes > Kitasatosporales > Streptomycetaceae > Streptomyces > Streptomyces sp. bgisy027. The sequence goes on along the minus strand of NZ_JBYIVZ010000085.1, from coordinate 12,139 downwards.
CACCGGCAAGCGCCGCGCGCGTCGCCACAGTCTCGATGGTGCGGGCGGTGGCGGCCAGTGGCGCATGGCCGTGCTTTCGTTCGACCCGCACCAGAACCCGGGTCAGACGGCCGCTCAGGACGTCCGATGCCTCGCGGAAGGGTCCTGGGCTCATGGGGAGCCGGTCGAAGAGGGTCAGGGCCAGTTCGGTGGGCATCCGGCCGTTCTCGAGCACCGCTGTCAGCGCCCTGCGCAGCGACTCCGGCGGATCGGTCTGGCCGGCCACGGTCAGCGCGCTGGGTGCGTAGTGCCGGGCACGTCTCCGCACCAGGGTCGGTACGACCGTGGCGAGATGGGGCTGGTGGGCCATGGCCCGGGTCAGCACGGTCAGGGCGTGTTGGAGGGAGGCTTCGCCCAGTTCGGGCAGCAGATCGAACAGCGGGTCGTCGGCGCTGCCGATCTGTCGGCCGACGAGTTGCTCGGCGATACGGTCGGGCTGCAACGGGCCCCAGACTGTTGTGCCGATCGGCGGATACAGGCCACGCAGCCAGCGAGTGGCTGCCGCCACGGTGGTCTTCTGCCCCGCGAAGGCAGTCGGCAGCACGGTGCGCAGCACCCGCGCGGCCCGGTCCTCGGTGTCCACCGCGCAGAGCGCCGCCGCGGCGACGGCCCGGTCCAGAACTCGGTCCGGCAGGCGCAACCCGCACTCTTCGGCATGACGCGACCAGTAGCGCCACTCGTGGTGGAGAAGTACGTCCTCCGGTGAGTCGCCCGGTTGGAAGGGGACGGGTGCGGGCCCGGCCTGAAGAAGGTCGGTCAAGGCCTTGGTGTGCAGGGCGAGCACCGCCTGTGCCGTCCCGTCCGGCGCCGTACCGTCGAGCGCCCCCTCGAACCCGATCCCCGCGGCATACCGAGGCCAGGAGACCTCGTCGTACGGACGAGTCCGGCTCAGGGCAGTGGCGAAGGCGTCCAGCGCCCGGCGGTAAGTCGCCTCTCGGCCGTACGAAGTCGTCTCCAGAGGGCCGAGCTCGTTGACCGGCACGTCGCGAAGGGCGTCCTCAAGCAGCGCTGAGGTGCCCTTGGCGATCCTGGTCCACCAGTCGCCGCGGGCTCGGGCCAGGAGCAGCAGGCGGACGGCTGTGCCGTGGCGGTTCGCCAGAGCCTGCTCGATCAGGTTGCGCACCTGATCGCCACGTGTCTCCGCATAGTCGACGACCAGCACCACCGGAGTAGCAAGCGTCCGCAGCACCGTGCAGTCAGGGCCGGCGGTATGCGGGTCGCCGTGCGTGACCCAGACCGCCAGCCGCCGCTCCCGGTGCAGCCGAGCGACGATCTCGCGTGCCAGCCGGGTCTTTCCCTGTCCTGCCGGGCCGGTGACCATCCTTACTCCGAAGCCCGGCTCCCGGCACCAGACCTCGAGTTCGGCGAGTTCCTGCTCACGCCCGTGAAAGGGCACCACCTCGGAATCGGCCCGCAGCAGAAAGGCAGGCGATCGCGCCGCAGTAGGCCCGTCCGCGGGTTCCAACACGGCCGCCAGTTCGACAGACTCCAGGACGGGCAGCCGTCCCGTGTCCTGTTCCAGCGTCTGACGGAACTCGGCAACGGCCAACAGGTCTGCCGCTCGTACGGCATCGATGCGGGCGCTACGGAAGACCTGCGGATCCTCCACGAGTAGCGCCACCACCATCCCGGCGGACAGGGCGACAGCACCCGACATGCCCGCCCACGGAGACGGAGTGATGTGGTGTGCGCGAACCGTGCCGTGCACTTCCACCTCGTAGCGGTGACGCAGCACCCCCGTGCCCGGATTGATGGTCCCGGCCAGTTGATCGGTATCACGCAGGCCGTTCTCCTGGCGCTGGGCCATCGGAAACCCGGAGGCCGCGCACGGCACACCCGGCGCAGAGTTACTGAGCACCCCCCAGCGCACCGAGGGCTCCTCAGACGGAGGTTCCCAGTCGGCATCGGTGATCTCCAACAGAGCGGCATCCATCCGCCGATCCAGCCGACACCAGACAATCCGCACCTGCCACTGCCGGTCTCCGGTCAGCAGGCGGACGAATGGATTCGTGTAGGAAGCCCCGGACTCCGGCCGGATCACATGCCCCGCAGTCAGTACAAGCCTGGGACTCACCCGGTACCCGGACCCAAAGGACCACCCGCCCTCCGGCCGACGAGCCCAGACCTCCACCACACGCCCGTCCGGGACCACTCCCACACCTCCCACAGTTCAGCCCTGTGGCCTCACCGGGGAGTGACGGCCGTCTCCTGCGACGTGATACGCACGGGCTGGCCGTCCTCGGTGACAGGCGTGAGGGACACGTGCATACGGTGCGTGTTACCCGAGGTCTTCTTCCCCCGCCCACCCGCCGACAGCACCCACACCCGTACTCCGCCGTCCACACCGTGTTCCTTCCGCACATCCACGGTGAACTCCAACTCGACCGGGCCCACGTCGAACCGCACCGCGGAACCCTCACCGTCAGCAATCGCTTCAGCGAGCTCCTTGCGCACCGCGCGCACAGCCTCAGCGAGCCCCACCCATGCATCGTCGTCCGCCATCCCCGCCCAGCCCTTCCCGCTCCGGTGCCCACAGCCAACCCCAGCGTACCGATCAGCAACAGCCGGAAGGGGGCTGCTCCAACCCCTGCCCAGGTTCCGCGTGTCCGTGCCACGCCCCGTTCTCCCACCAGATCACCGAGACGCCGAAGGCTCTTCGATTGCGGCTCCTGCCCAGGACTCGCACCTGCGCCCAAGCGGCATCGGCCTACCGCTTCAACTGCACGACCGTCTGGATCACCAGCCGCCGACCCCCGACCGGCGGCTTCCCTCGTTCCCATGTTCTGGGTCCCCCGCCCACGAGGACCACCACCCACCGGAGGCAACAGCCTGGCCAACAACTCCGCCCTGAACGAGCAGAAAGGTCCCGTCAGCAAGCTGACGGGACCCTCATGCAAGATCGGGGTTGGGATTTCAGAGGCCTGAAATCTCTGGAACCTTCGTCGGATTCCCGTAAGTCAGAACGCGACACAGCCCGCCCCGTAGCCGATCCAAATCCGCCTCGGGAGCAATATCCAACTCGATTTCCGAGGCCGGGAGATCAAGCTCTTCAACCGCTTCGGAATCGAATTGGAGGGTAATTCGCCGCGCAGCCAGGGAGACCTTCTTCAGTCCTCCGTAGTGCACACCCCCGTCTCGTTGAGCACACAGTAACTGTCCAGCCCGAGCCTGCGGGACTGCTCGTCAGGCTCCGCCAACCCTGCCTGAAAGATGAAATGCCCGCTTTCGCCGTATTGATCTTCGGCGAGCCCCACGACGAAGCAGGAATCAGGGACGTTCTCTTCTGCGGTGACGACTCTGACAAGCCAGGCAAGATGATCCACATTTCCTCACTCGCTAGGTCCATGAATTATCGCTTCGCCGAGCCTGTGTACTGATTTCGTCGATTTAAGACCGGTGCCCCGTCAGGCAAGCCATCGACGCCATCACGGTCGAACGTGGCCACACAGGCCACCCAAGTTGGACACCTAACCTATCTCCGCCGTTGCAGTGTCCGAGCCGGATTCAAATACTGTAACGGCGTCGATGAACTCGTGAATCAATCGTCGTACGGAATGGCCACCGCCATGACCCTCAAAGCTTCCCGGGCAGCGCTCACGACCGGTTCCCACATCTGCGAACGGATCACTGCGACATCACTCCCAGGGCCGCCCTGAATGGCCCGATCTATAACGAAGTTGAGTTTTTGCATGGCTTCTACTTCTCCTTCGTTACGGAGAATGAATCCAACCCTACCGACGGGATCGTCCAATACTCCGGTATCGTCGAAGAAGTCGAGCATGTGATCCAAGGCTGAGTCACCGGGTGAAACCCAGTTCTCCTCCAGCCGTGCCCTGTCGCCGATCTTTAGAAGCCAGTCGACCAATTGATCACGCAGCCACGGCGTTTGCAATTCTCTGTCATCAGGGGGCATTCCAGTTACTCCACGTATGCCACTCAGTCAGCGGGATGTGAGCTTCGACAGGATAGTCCTGAATTCTTGCGTTGGGAGGCAGCAGAACACCACCCCGTCCCACGATCCTGCCGCCAGAGTTGATCACGACATGATCCACCTGCTGCGTGGCATGCGCGGAATTGGGGTCGCCCTTGTCGATGCGCACGCTGTCTTGACCCTTGGGAGCACGCCAGACGAATCCGGGCTTGTTCAGGTCCTTCCTGTACTTCTTCGTCATGTTGGGACCACTCCACCCGCTGGGGATCTTTCCACTCCCAGGCGGAAACCACCCCGGGCCCACGCCGCTGGACGGCTTGGGCTTGCGCACACCGTTGTGTGCGAAGATCGCTGCCAGCGGCGAGGGTACCTGGTATTCATCACTGGAGATGTCGTAGCCGTGCTCGGCCACCCACTGGTCGAACTGGGCCCCGTAGTCACAACCCGCGGTTCCGGGGCCGCCGTTCCAGCAGTCATCGTCCCAGATCCAGCCGGCGTACTCGACGGCGTGCGGGACGTTGCTGATGGCGCCGTAGAAGACCTCTCCGACGCTGCGGCAGACGCTGGACAGGAAGCCCCAGTCCTTGCAGCCGTCGTCGACGTGGACGGCCTTCTGCTGCGAGGAGTTGCCGCCGCCGGTAAAGCCGGTGTTTCCACCTCCGCTGTAGCCACCACCGCCGCCCGTGGTGCCTCCCGCGTACTCGGGGCACTGTGGGTTGATGAGGCTCGGGCAGGCGTACACGGGCTTTACGGCTTCGTTGGGCCGGCCGTTGCCGGGGGTGCCGTCGGGGCGGGTCGGGCAGGCCACGCCGAATTGCGGACCGCAGGCCAGGCCCATGCCGCTGGGGTCCGCTTGGGTGACCGGGTTCTGCGCGGCGTAGCTGTAGCCGTTGAGGGTCTGTGGGATGTCGGTCTGCAGGAGCGGGTCGACGCTGATGAACTGGCCGAGTGCAGGATCGTATTCACGTGCGCCGATGTGAGTGAGTCCGGTGTCGCTGTCGGTGGTCTTGCCGAGGAATCCCTTGTCGTCCGGCCAGTTGCTGGTGCCGCTGCCTCGTTGGGAGCCGAAGGGGGTCAGGTACCGCTTCGTCAGTGTCTGGGTGTCGGAGGTGACGGCCACCGTGCTGGTGTTGTGCCGGTCGCCGGTGAGGTGGGTGATCTTGTCCGTGCCGGACTGGTTGCTGCGCATGGCGACGGTGGCGCCGCCGTGCGTGTAGTAGCGGTTGGCCCAGGTCTTGCCGCCCTTGAGGTGTACTTCGGTGGCACCGAGGTAGAGGATGGTCTCGCCGTTGCTGGAGGTGTTGCGGCGAATGAGCAGGTTGCTGTCGGCTCCGTAGAGGTAGTCCGTGACACGGGCTGCGCCGCTGGGGTCCTCTGTCAGGCGGGCAAGCCGGCCTTCGCTGTCCCAGTCGAGCTTCTGTGTGGTGCTTCCTTCCGGGCGCCTGGTCGTGTTGCCATCCGCGTCGTAGGTGTACTGGGCTGTGGTGCCGGTGCCGGTGCAGGAGCCGGTGGTCGTGGCGAGGAGGGTGTGGGGCTGGGTGGCGCCTTCCTTGTGGCAGTACGAAGTGGTCGTCGAGCCGCTGGTGCCGTGTGTGGTTTCGGTCGCCCGCTGGCCGGCGTCGTCGTAGGTGTAGCTCGTCCAGTAGGGGGCCGCACCGCCGAGATTGGCGACGGTACGCCCTCCGTTCGCGCAGTCTCCGGTGGCCGGTGTCCACGCCTCGGTCAGGCGCTGGTAGCCGTCGTGGGAGAAGCACTGGGTGTCGGCCTTTCCGGCACCGGCGAGGGTGGTGGTGTCGGCGATCTTTGTGACGTTGCCGGCGTCGTCGTAGCTGTAGTGCAGGTTCAGCGCGTCGTAGGCGTGGGTCTGCGCGTGGACCTGTGTCTGCAGGAGGCGTTGGGTGCCGTCTTCGTAGCCGTGCTGGATGTCGACCTTGTTCGTGCCGGTCGCTTCCGAAGTACCGAGGCGGAGGGTGGAGACCTGGCCGAGGTCGGTGTAGGTGGTGTTCAGGACAATGCCCTCGCCGCCCGCGGTGAGGGTGGTGGGCAGGCCCTGTGCGGTGTAGTCGTACTCGATGGTCTCCGCCGCGAGTCCGCCGGCGGCGGGTTCGGTGGTCTGCTCCAGGGTGCCGTCGATCTTGTAGTGGGCGGACAAGGCCAGGACGTTGGAGGCGAGGGCGCCCGAGGTGACCAGTGGCTCGTCGGAGGGGAGGGTGAGCTTCGATCCGGTGACGTTGTAGCGGCTGTCGTACTCGGTGACGGCGTGGGTGTACGCCTTTCCTGTGACGCCCCCGACGTACCGCGTGAAGGTGGCCGCTTTCCCCTTGCCGGAGGTGATGGTGTCGTACGTCAGGTGGGTGAGTTTGTTGGTGTCCGTCTTCTGCGCCGCGAGCACCGTGGGGTTCGTCAGGTCCGTGCCGGGGGCCGACTTCCAGGTGTCGGTGATGCGGCCGAGCACGTCGTAAGCCGAGATCACTGCCTGTCCGCTGGCCGACTTGGACCATGCGACCTGGTCGAGTGCCGTGTATCCGGTGGTCGTGGTGCCCTTGTCCGGGTCGGTCGCGGAGACCTCACGGCCGTGGAGGTCGTAGGTGTACGACCAGACCGCGCCGTCCGGGCCGGTGGTCGTCTTCTGTTTGTCGCCGGGTGTGTAGGAGAAGCGGGTCCTGGCGTAGTCCGCGCCCACTCCGCTGCCGTAGTCGCTGTCCGCGGGTGAGGTGCTTGCGTACTGGCGGGTCTCGATTGTCCGGCCGAGTGCGTCGGCGATGGTGCGGCTGGCCGAGCCGCCCGTGACGGCGGTGGTGGCGGTGGAATCGCCGGTGTAGGTGGTGGTGGTCTGCCACTTCTGTACGCCGCCGACCAGGAAGGCCGTCGTGGTCGGGCGTCCGGCGGCGTCGTATCCGGTCTTGGTCAGGCTGGGTGCTTCACCGTATTCGGCCTGTGTGTAGGTCCCGGACGGTGCGGCGGTGTCGAAGATGTCGGCGTAGGTCTCGTAGGCCAGGCCCCGGCTGTCGTAGCGGGTGTCGGTGAGGATGCGGCCGCTCGTGGCACCGGGTGTCTGTGTCTGGAGGGTGCGCAGGAGCGAGTCGTAGATGGTGTAGGAGGTGGAGTAGGTACTGCCGTCCGCCTTCAGCGTGCCGGTGGAGGTCCAGGAGGGGGCGGTTCTGGAGATGGAGTAGCCGAAGACGTAGCTGGCGCTCTGTCCCCCGGAGCGGCTGCGGTTGGGCAGCCACACCGATTTCGTGCGGCCGAGCGCGTCGTAGGCCGTTTCCGTGATCCGGTTGTTCGGGTCGAAGGTCTTGGTGGTCTGGCCCCGCGCCGGGTCGATGTAGGCGTAGGTGCTGTAGAGCTTGGGGTCCTTGGTCTGGGTGCGGGTGAGCGGACCGGTGTCGGCGGGGGTGTAGGTGACGGTCGTCGCGTTGCCGGCGGGGTCCGTGGTGGTGCGGGGACGGCCCAGTGTGTCGTAGGTGATGCGGCTGACGGTCTGCCAGGACGACGGGGCGCGCTCGCCTCCGGTCGTGCCGGCCGGGTAGGCCTGGGCGCGGCCGTTCCACGTCGCTTCGCCCTTGGTGGGGGTCTGGGCCGCGGTCCATGCGGTGGCGTCCGCCTTGTCGTAGACCATGGCCGTGTCGGTGACGACGTCACCGGCGCTCGCCGCGGTCGTGGGCAGTGCCAGGTCTGTCTCGGCGACGGAGCACGCTCTGCCCACCGTGCGGGTGCGCGAGGTGAGGGAGTTGATGCCGAGGCCATCGTTGCGGGCGTACCAGATGCGGGTGCAGGTCTCGTCGCCGGTCTTGGCGGTGTCACCGGTGTTGTCCACCTTGACGGCCATGCCGTAGTCGTCGTGAGTGGTGGCGACGGCGGTGGAGCGCCAGGACTGGGTGGCTGTCAGGTACGTGTGCGCGGTGGCCTTGCCGGTGCGGACGTAGTACGCCTCGGTGTCGGCGTACGACTTGTGCTGGGTGGCGGTCCTCTTCGACCAGGGGTCGTTGACCGTGACCGAGATGGGGGTGGAGCCGTTGTAGGTGATCTCCTGGCGGAGGAAGCCGGCGAACTGCTCGCTGTCCGTCCGGTCCGGTACGTCCAGACCGGTGAGGTCCTTGCCGGGCACGGTCGCGGTGCGTCGGGCGTCCGGGTCGAGGGTGCCGTCGGCGGCCAGGAGCCGGTCGCCGTTCATTCCCTGGAGGTAGACCGAGGTCTTCTTCGACAGGCCGGAGCCGGATCCCTGGGTGACGGTGACGGTGCGGTAGCCCCGCCAGATCGACCAGGTGCGTTCGTCGGCCGGGGTGAAGGGCGAGTCGTTGTAGTGCCAGGCCGGGGTGTCGTAGCTGTAGTGGCTTTCCATGGTGGCGCTGTGGCCGGTGGGGTCGCTGGTGACCACGTCGGTGACGCGGTACTTGTGGAACCAGTCGACGGAGGCTTCCTCGGCGCCGTTGATGTGCCAGTACTGCGGGTAGCAGGACGACGAGTTCTTGTCCTCGGCCGCGGGCACGGAGCTGCCGCGTACGCATTCCGGGTCCGAGAGGGTCACGTCGGTGATGGCGCCCGTCTCCGCGGTGACGGTGCGGATACGCGGCTTGGTCAGCGGCAGGATGTCGTCCCTGTCGCCGTCCACCCGGTTGGGCCGCATGTCGTAGGTGAAGGTGACCGGGTTCAGACTGATGTCGGTGCCGTTCTTACCGGTGCGCTTCACGCTCTTGAGCGTCAGGGTCTGGTCGGTGCTGTCACCGATGTCCCCACCGTCGAGGTACTGCTGGGTCAGCTCCCACGTGTCGACCGGCGTGAACGCTGTGGTGCCGGCGGACCAGACATAAGTGTCGATCTTGGTCAGTCGCTTGCGTGTGAAGAACGACGGGCCGGTCGCGGGGCAGTCGTCACCGGAGGCGCAGATCGAGTCGAAGGGGACGTCCGGCCAGTTCGGGGCGGTGGAGTCCGTCAGTTCCGAGCAGTCTGTGGCGGTGCAGCGTTCGGCGTAGGTGAACTGGGCCTTGCCGGAGGTGACGCCGGTGAACAGGGCGTCGGCGCGCTGCCCGTAGAGGATCTTGGTGAGGTAGCCGCCCCGGGTGTAGGAGGCGGTGGCGGTGCTGGCGCCGTTCTTGGCGTAGGAGTTGTTCTCCTTGGCGTACCAGTACGACATGGCGTTGTCGTGCAGGGCCTCGACGTAGTCGAGGTTCCACCGCCACGCCTGGGTGACGGCTCGGTCCGAGAAGGTGCTGCCCCGGTTGTAGCCGGGTTCGCCGGAGTCGTCGCCGAATACCGGGACGGTCCAGACGGAGTTGGTGCGCTGGGTTCCGGCGCCGGTCAGCTTGTTGAGGCCGAAGACGTACCGGGTGCCGTCGCCGGTGGTGACGGTCCAGTGCTCGCCGTTGTCGTCGCCGTTGTCGGCTCCGGTCGACAGGGTCACCGTGGAGGCGTCGTCGTTCTTCAGCCGCCACTTACCCGTGGTGTCGTCCTTGACGAGCTCGGACGATTTGCCGTTCAGGACGAGGCTGGCGTTGTCGAACTTCCAGCACAGGTCGAACTTGTCCTTGTGCCCGTCCTCGTCGCACGATCCGTAGGTGCGTTCGATGTAGGAGTTGGCGGTGGAGTTGAAGCCCTCGCCGATCTGGGTGGACTGGTTGTTCGTCGACGCCGTCTTGCCGTCGACCGATCCGGAGTCGTAGCTCAGGGAGAGGTCCGGGGAGGGGCCGGGCGCGGGTGGGACCTGGATGGGGTGGGACCAGGTGAACGCGCCGGACGAGCCGCCGGCCGCCCAGGTAGCCGAAGGAGACAGCTGGGTCGCCGCATAGGTGCCGGAGCCGGACGCAGACTCCCCCGAGGAGGTAGCGGCGAGAGCCAGCACGGTGGGAGCGGTGGCCGACAGGGTGACCGTGCCGGTGACGGTCTGGCGGGAGATGTCGTTGGCCGACGCCACCTCGGTGGTGGTGCGGCACGTGGCCTTCTCCGGCGTGGTCAGGGCACATTCGGGCAGTCGGACCAGGCCCAGACGTGCCGACCACCCGCCGCCGTACGCGGAGGCGAACCGGCCGTAGTCAACGCTGATGTCCGCGTTGCCGCCGCCCTTCACGGCCTCGGCGGACAGCAGGACTCCCTTGACTCCCGCGTCGGTTGCGGCCCGATGACCCAGTACCCTCACCTGCACGGCTCCGTCGGCAGGCGACTTACAGCAGCCGCCAGTGCCCGTCGATCAGGTCCCCGGTCCGCCGCGAGGGCAGCATCCGTGCCGCGATCACCCGCGAGTAGCCGGACACCATCACCAGCACCGGCGGCCGGCCCGTCTGCCCATAACCGAGCGGGATGTCCGCCTCCGGGAACCACAGGTCGCACTGGGCCAGCTCGCCCGGCCGATATGTCGTCCGCGACACCGGATCGACCGGAGCATAGGCAGGGCGCAGTTCACGGACCCTCTCCTTGAGGATCGTCATCCCGCGCTCCCAGCCGATCCGCTCCGCGATCACCGTGGCCGGCATCGTCGGCGTCTCCCGCAGCAGCTCGCGGATCTGCACCTCGACCGCATCGACGGCCGAGCCCTTCAGCGGTCTCTCGTACTTCGGCGGCCGGTCGTGCGCCAACGCCCGCTTCACGGTGTTCTTCGAGATGCCCAGGTGCCGCGCGATCGCCCGGATCGGCATCTGCTCGGCCCGGTGCAACCGGCGGATCTCTGCCCAGTCCTCCACAAGGATCACCCTTCCCTCCTGACCTTGATCAACAAGGCCAGAGCCAGGCAAAGGGCACAAAGCGGGTCAGATTTGATACGCCGTCAGTGACCCCGTTTTCGGCCGTCGCCGAGACTGCGGCCAACGTCAACGGAGTATGGCGCGTGAGCCAGTGCCACCACATCACGAAGTGAGTCGATCCATGACCGAGCAGCAACAGGGACAGAACTCGGACCAGGCGTGGGAAACACGGCGCCACCGGGCGGGGATCGCCGCGTTCCTCGCGGGTCTCGTCGTCACACTGGCCTTCTTTGCCTTCTTCCCAGGACTGCCTCATGTCTGTCATGTCATCGACTGGGGAGCCATTCTCGCGTCCCTCGCCGTGAGCGGACTGGCCCGGTGGGCCTGCCAGTCATGGATGACGAAGGCGGCGAAGAAGCCCGACCGCATGTGATCGCCTCGGTGGAGCCCCAGGGCTCCACCGACCATCCCGTCGAACCAACGCAACGCCCCGAGCGCCACACGTCGTCGGTGACTCGGTCTTCTCGCTGACAACGGAGCCCGTGGAAGGCATCACCCACGGTCAGAGATCTCCCTCATCACGCGCGGAGGCTCGGCAACCACCGGACTCGTACCCGGCGAAAGCGGCATCAACCGTGCCCGCCCCTCAACCGCCACCGTCGCACAAACCCGCAGGTCAGCGCCGTGCGCACGACCAGCCATGTTTTGTGGCTCCTGCCGGGGGCGCCAACCTGTGGTCAGTGCTGCCTGGGCATCGTCGCAGGTCAGCACCGCGTTTCGCCCGTCCGCAGCGCTCATGGTCGTGCGCCCCTGGGGAAGCAAGGAAAAGCCGACTCGACGGAATCTAGCCCAAGCTGGGGAAAAAAGGCAGGTCAAGGCCCCTCGACCATGGCTCGAAATGTGAGCGGCCAGCCACAGGTTCGAGCCCTACGGGGCACCCAAAACATGGCTGGTTCCCCTGCTCAAAGAGCCATGGGGGTCGGCGGCCCTCGGCAGACGCCGCGAGCGGGGAGCCTGCGCCTGATCAGCTCCGTGCAGTCGGCGGCCTCCTCGGCGCCAACCCGCGATGACTGCTGGGAGTTGGTACGTGCTACCAGGCAGCACGCCGACCCTCGGGGCGGGAGGAACGACCGTCGTGGCTCAGGGCCGAGCGCTCGGCGGTTGACCGAAGAAGGGGAGCTGCGGGCTCCGCCGGTACCGTGTCCCCTGTGGACGGGCAGCTGAGTGACGCGGAGCTCGGTAATCTGGTCGAGCAGGCCACCGTCGACGCCTACGACGACGAGGAGCAGCTCACGGGCCTCTGCACGATGCTCGCAGAGCATCTGGCCGTCCCGTTCAAGACGGCAAGACGGTAGTTCTCGGGGCCGAGGTCACCGTGAAGAGGGTGGACCTGCTGCCCGGCAGCCAGATCGTGGCGGTCTGTACGCGAGGCAAGCACCAGCAGGCGATCGGCATTCTCGGCCCTTCGGGGGAGGGAGCCGGGGGCAAAAAGGGA
>NZ_JBYIVZ010000084.1:0-29735 GCF_057710365.1 Streptomyces sp. bgisy027 | reverse complement strand
CCCTTCGCCCACAGGTACGGATCCTCTGCCAGCCGTTGCCGGCAGTACGTCAGGAACAGCACGAATGCGTCTGGTGGCTCGGTCCGGATACCGGGCATCGCTTCAAGCGGTCCGGCGTGGGAGGCTTTAGGGGTCTGAGTGGTCAGGGCACCAAACGACGGATCACTGAGGCGGAGCGGTCACGGATCATTGGCCTTCCGCCGGGGCTGCGCTGCTCCCCGAACGATGATGGCATCAAGGCCGAGGTCTGCTGCGGCCATGGGCCGGAGAAAAAACCGGGCCGATGGTGATGCTTTGCGGATGCGGCATAGACACGAGGAACTATGACCGCCTCCTCCCGCAACAGTGCCTTCAACCGCGTACATAGCCTACTTCGAGGTCATTCCGTATAACGCGCGGTCCGTTGTGCATTTCACTGATGACAACGGCGTGCACTGGACCTTGGACGAACACGGTGAGCGGCAGGAGCGTGCCGATGGGTGAACGAGCCAACGACGCCGGAAGCCGCGACGGGTCGTCAGGGCCGTCATGACGGTCTCCCCCCGCCAGCGGTTCACTCCGCCCTCGGTGTCGTCAGGCTCAGGCCGGCGCGCGCGTGAGATCCGCGCGGATCGTCCCGGCATTGATGCCGATCCCCGCGTCCTCCAGCAGCGCGGATCGCTGTACTTGATCGGCTCAGCCTTGGCCTCGGGCTCCTTCCGCTGTGCGGGCGGCGGGAGGGCGCGGGCGGGATGACGGGGCCGTCTCAGGCGCGCCTGGGTGACGACGGGCGTCACGACAGCAGCCGGGGGAAGCAGTCGGTACAGCTGGTTGATCAGCGCGCCGAACGTCAGCCGAGAGGCGCCGGGCAGCACGGTTGCGACCACGTAGTCCAGCGGCTCGGCGCCCGGGCCGACGCCCGCGATGTTCAGCACAATGGGCCCCGAGAAGCTCGTCAGGTCGTCGCCGCACCACGTCATCCGGGTAGCTGCCGGTAGGCCGGCGCCAGAAGGTGAAACGAATAGACAGTCACAGAGAGTTGTCACCATCAGGCCAGGCCGACGGCACGAAACTCCCCGGTCGCACCCTCACCCCAGGGGATTTGCAGGGAGTTTCAGCGCGGGACGGGCCGGGACAGGTGGGGCTTACGATTCCGCACAACAGTGCAGGTCATAGCACTAACTCGCATATATCTCCGCAGGTCGGCGGGTCTTCCGCCCCTAGAAGACCGTCAACCGCATGCCTCCAGTATCCCGCCCCTGGGGGTGGGCCTGCGCCGGGACCGCTTGCCGAGACCGCTTTCCGCCCTACGGTCTGACGCATGCCCGAACCCGGAGCTTCCGTACTCCCACCGACGCCCCCGGCGCACTCCCCGCTCTTCCGCGCCGAGCAGTTCGTCTGGCTCACCGCGCGCGTGCTGGAACAGCGCCTCTTCGCGTACCACTTCCTGAACGGCGCCGCCGACCCGGTGGAGACCGCCCTGGACGCCTACCGCAACGAGGACGGCGGGTACGGCCACGCGCTGGAGCCGGACCTGCGCGGTCCGGTCAGCCAGCCGCTGCACGTCGGCCACGCCCTCCACGTCCTGGACGCCGTCGAGCGCTGCGGCGGACAGCGCGTGGACCGCGTGTGCCGCTATCTGACGTCGGTCTCCACGCCGGACGGCGCCCTTCCGGCGGTCCACACCGGCCAGCGCGGCTACCCGACGGCCCCGTTCATCCCGGTCGTGGACGACCCGCCCAGCTCGCTCCTGGCGACCGGTCCGGTGGTCGGTCTGCTGCACCGCAACGAGGTCTGGCACGCCTGGCTGTTCCGGGCCACGGACTTCTGCTGGCAGGCGGTGGAGTCCTTGGAGAAGTCGCATCCGTACGAGATCGAGGCCGCCGTGGCCTTCCTGGACTCCGCTCCCGACCGCCCGCGCGCGGAGGCGGCCGCGGACCGACTGGGCCGCCTGGTGCGCGATCAGCGGCTCGCGGTACTGGAGCCGGACGGCCTCGACTCGTACGCCGTCCCGCCCGGCTATGCCCAGGGCGAGCACCACTTCCCGCACGACTACGCGCGGACGCCGCGCTCGCTCGCGCGCGCGCGGTTCACCGACGACGAGCTGAGCCGCTCCCTCGACCACCTCGCCGGCGAGCAGCAGGAGGACGGCGGCTGGCCCGTCCGCTGGCGCCAGTGGACGCCGGGCATCCTGCTGGAGGCCCGCCCGATGGTGACGATCCAGGCGCTGCGCACCCTCAGGGCGTACGGCCGCCACATCGGCTGACCCGCCTCACCCGCCCAAGGCACGTATCCCGGCGGTCACGACCACGGCCGCTCCGACGACGAGCAAGAAGGGTGCCCTCAGAACGAGGGCCACGGCGGCCGCCGCGACCCCTGCCACCCTCGCGTCCAGCACCAGCGCCTGCCCGTCACCGAACGTCTGCTGGGCCGTGAGGGCGGCGAGCAGGGCGACGGGCAACAGGGCGGCGAGACGCCGTACGAGAGGCTTCTCCAGGGCGCCCGCGGGCACCAGCAGCCCGATGAGCTTGACGGCGTAGCAGCCGACGACGGTGGCGCCGATGGCGATCCAGGTGTTCACCGCGCTTCCCCTCCCGCACGCCGTCCCTGCGCCCACAGCACGGCAGGCGCGGCGAGCGCGGCCACCAGTACGGGCACCCCGGCAGGCAGCACGGGCAGCAGCCCCAGCCCCAGAACCACCGCGAGGCCGGCGACGGCCCGCTCGGTGCCGGTCTTCAGCATGGGCGCGAGCAACGCGAGGAACACGGCGGGCCCGGCGGCGTCGAGCCCCCATGCAGCGGTGTCGCCGATGGCCTCGGCCCCCACCGCGCCCAGCAGCGTCGTGAGATTCCACAGCACGTACAGACTCAGCCCGGTCACCACGAACCCGATCCGCGCACTGCGCCGAGTGGGCTGCGCCAGCGTGACGACCGTCGTCTCGTCGATCACCCACTGCGCGGCGAACAGCCGCACCGCGCGCGTGAGGCGCAGCACCTGGGACAGCCGCAGCCCGTAGAAGGCGTTGCGCACGCCCAGGAAGAAGGCCCCGGCAGCCGCGGTGAACGGGCTGCCACCGGCCGCGATCGCCCCGACGAGCGCGAACTGCGACGCCCCGGTGAACACCAGCAGGCTGAGCACACAGGTCTGCAGGAGCGTGAGGCCACTGCCCGCCGACGTCACCCCGAAGGCGAACCCGGACAACCCGACGGCGACCCCGACACCCAGGGCGTCCCGTACGACGGCGGCATCGGGCTTGTCGTCCCGGCCGACGCGAAGATCAGTGAGAGCGTTCGGTTCTTGCACGCCCTCGACGCTAGGCAACCCGCTACCGCAGGTCTTGTACGTTCTTGCGCTCCCGCTGATAGGTCCCCGGCGGCACGCCGACGATCCGGGCGAAGTGCCGATTCAGATGCGGCTGATCGGTGAACCCCACGGCAAGCGCCGCCTCGGCCGGCGAGACCCCGGCGTCCAGCAGCCTCCGGGCCCGCCGCACCCGCGCATCGGTCAGCCAGGTGTGCGGCGGCATCCCGTACACATCCCGAAAGGCACGCAGCAGGGCGAACGGACCGGTATCAAGATCGGCAGCCAGCTGCTCCAGACTGGGCGGCTCGGCCATCCGCCCCTCCAGCACCTCACGCGCGCGTACGGCGACCTGAGCCCCCGCAGTCCGCACCTCCCGCTGCGGCAACACCCCACCGTTCAACCGCAGCAACCGCGTCACGGCCACCCTCAGCAACGTGTCCGCCGCCAGAGCGTTGCCCTCGTCAGCGGCCCGCAGCACCTGATGCACCAGCCCCACCGCATACGCGTCATCGAACACCGGCCGAACGAACCCAGGCGTACCCCGCACAGAAGTGGTCTCGGCAGCGATCTCGGCCACAAGCTCCGGCGACGGATACACAGCCCCGTACTGCCACCCCTCAGGCACCCCCGCCCGCCCCGTATGCGGAGTATCAGGATTGACCAGGGCAAGCGCACCGGCCCCCGCGTACTGATCGGCCCCCCGATGACGGAAGACCTCCACGCCCTCAGCGATCGCAGCGATCACGAAGTGCTCATGGGTATGCCGCACAAAGGTCTTCTCGATGTACCGGGCCCGCAGCAGATCGACACCGGGCAACTCGGCATACCGCCAGTGCCGCGCCCGCTCCCGAGAACCCATGCCCCCATTCTCCGCAAACGGTCAGAGCACGCCGTCAAAGGCCCGCCCGGCGCAGCACCCGCGTACGGCGGTGAGGGGCCGTGCCGGGGGGTGTCCGCCCGCAACGGCGGGCGTCAACGAACAGCACCCTTCTCATGCCGGGCAACCGCCCGACCGAGGACGAACACCCCCCGGCACGGCCCCGACCCACCCCACACCCGCAGGCGCTACCCGCACCCCCACCACCCCGCACAGGCCGCCGCAGGCACCCCCATTCCCCCAGCTCAGCCCGATTGTCAGACCCCGGGTGCAGGATGGACGCATGGTCAGCAACCCGCACCGAGCCTTGACCGGCTTCTCCCCCGCAACCCGCGGCTGGTTCACGGGCGCCTTCTCCGCGCCCACTCCGGCCCAGGCAGGCGCGTGGCAAGCCATCAACGAAGGCTCGGACGTGCTGGTCGTAGCCCCCACCGGCTCAGGCAAGACCCTCGCCGCGTTCCTGGCCGCCCTGGACCAGCTGGCCTCCACACCGCCACCGGCGGACCCCAAGAAACGCTGCCGGGTCCTCTACGTCTCCCCCCTCAAGGCCCTGGCCGTGGATGTGGAGCGCAACCTCCGCAGCCCCCTGACCGGCATCCGCCAGGAATCCGTCCGCCTGGGCCTCCCCGAACCCGAGGTGAAGGTCGGCATCCGCTCCGGCGACACCCCCGCCGCAGAGCGCCGAGCCCTGGCGACCCGCCCCCCGGACATCCTCATCACGACCCCCGAGTCCCTGTTCCTGATGCTGACGTCGGCCACCCGCGACGCCCTGACCGGCATCGAGACGGTGATCCTGGACGAGGTCCACGCGGTGGCGGGCACCAAGCGCGGCGCTCACCTCGCCCTCACCCTGGAACGTCTGGACGAGCTCCTCCCGAAGCCGGCCCGCCGCATCGGCCTCTCCGCGACGGTCCGCCCGGTCGACGAGATCGCCCGCTACCTCTCCCCCCGCCGCAAGGTGGAGATCGTCCAGCCGAAGTCGGGCAAGGAGTTCGATCTCTCGGTCGTCGTCCCCGTCGAGGACCTCGGCGAACTGGGCGGCTCCCCGGTCGCCGACGGCTCCGAAGGCACGGAGCGTCCCTCGATCTGGCCGCACGTCGAGGAGCGCATCGCCGACCTCGTCCAGTCCCACCGCTCCACGATCGTCTTCGCCAACTCCCGCCGCCTCGCGGAACGCCTCTGCAACCGTCTCAACGAGATCGCCTACGAGCGCGCCACCGGCGAAACCCTGGACGAACATCACGCCCCGGCGGAACTCATGGGCGGCTCAGGAGCAGCCCAGGGCGCACCCCCGGTCATCGCCCGAGCCCACCACGGCTCCGTCTCCAAGGAGCAGCGCGCCCTCGTAGAAGAGGACCTCAAAGCCGGCCGCCTCCCCGCCGTCGTAGCCACCTCCAGCCTCGAACTCGGCATCGACATGGGCGCGGTGGACCTCGTGGTCCAGGTCGAATCACCCCCTTCCGTGGCCTCCGGCCTCCAGCGCGTGGGCCGCGCGGGCCACCAGGTCGGCGCCGTCTCCACCGGCGTGGTGTTCCCGAAGTACCGCGGCGACCTGGTCCAGGCGGCAGTGGTCACCGAGCGCATGCGCACGGGCGCCATCGAATCCCTCAGGGTCCCCGCCAACCCCCTCGACGTCCTCGCCCAGCAGATCGTCGCGATGACGGCGATGGACACGTGGCAGTTCGACGACCTCCTCGCCACCGTCCGCCGAGCCGCGCCCTTCGCGTCCCTCCCCGAGTCCGCCTTCACCGCGGTCCTCGACATGCTCGCCGGCCGCTACCCGTCCGACGCCTTCGCAGAACTGCGCCCGCGCGTGGTCTGGGACCGGGTCGCCGGCACGATCACCGGCCGCCCCGGCGCCCAGCGCCTCGCCGTCACCTCCGGCGGCACCATCCCCGACCGCGGCCTCTTCGGTGTCTTCCTCGCCGGCTCGGACCCCAAGAAGGGCGGGGGCCGGGTCGGCGAGCTCGACGAGGAGATGGTCTACGAGTCCCGCGTCGGCGACGTCTTCACGCTCGGCACGAGCTCCTGGCGCATCGAGGACATCACCCGCGACCGCGTCCTGGTCTCCCCTGCACCTGGCGTACCGGGCCGCCTGCCGTTCTGGAAGGGCGACCAGCTGGGCCGGCCTCTGGAACTGGGCCGCGCGGTGGGCGCGTTCCTGCGCGAGGTCGGCTCGCTGTCCAAGGACGACGCCCGTCTGCGCCTCGTCACCGCCGGCCTGGACGCGTGGGCGGCCGACAACGTCCTGTCGTATCTGGACGAGCAGCGCGAGGCGTGCGGTCACGTCCCGGACGACCGCACGATCGTCGTCGAGCGCTTCCGCGACGAGCTCGGCGACTGGCGCGTCGTCGTGCACTCCCCCTTCGGCGCGCAGGTCCACGCCCCCTGGGCCCTCGCCCTCGGCGCGAAGCTCTCCGAGCGCTACGGCATGGACGCGCAGGTCATGCACGCCGACGACGGCATCGTGCTGCGCCTGCCGGACGCCGACCTGATGGGCCTGGACCTGCTGGACCAGGAGCCGCGCAAGGCCGGCACGGAGTACGACGCCGACCAGGCACCCGTCGGCGCGGCGGACGTCGTCTTCGACAAGGGCGACGTCGACCAGACGGTCACCGACCAGGTCGGCGGCTCGGCCCTGTTCGCGTCGAGGTTCCGCGAGTGCGCCGCCCGCGCGCTGCTGCTGCCGCGCCGCAACCCCGGCAAGCGCACCCCGCTGTGGCAGCAGCGTCAGCGTGCGGCCCAACTGCTCCAGGTGGCGAGCGATTTCGGCTCGTTCCCGATCGTCCTGGAGGCCGTCCGCGAGTGCCTCCAGGATGTCTTCGACGTGCCCGGACTCGTCGAGCTGATGGGCGACCTGGAGTCCCGCAAGGTACGCCTCGTCGAGGTCACCACTCCCGAGCCGTCGCCCTTCGCCCGCTCCCTCCTCTTCGGGTACGTCGCACAGTTCCTGTACGAGGGCGACTCCCCGCTCGCCGAGCGCCGCGCGGCCGCCCTGTCGCTGGACTCGCGGCTGCTCGCCGAGCTGCTCGGCCAGGCGGAGCTGCGTGAGCTGCTGGATGCCGAGGTGCTGACCGAGCTGGAGCGCGAGCTCCAGTGGCTCACCGAGGACCGCCGCGTGAAGGACGCCGAGGGCGTCGCGGATGTCCTGCGCCTCCTCGGCCCGCTCACCGATGCCGAGTTGGCCGAGCGGGGCGCCGAGCCGCACTGGGCGCAGGAGCTGGCCGGCGCCCGCCGCGCCATCAAGGTCCGGGTCGCCGGCACCGACCACTGGGCGGCGATCGAGGACGCGGGCCGCCTGCGCGACGCGCTCGGCACAGCCCTGCCGGTCGGCGTCCCCGAGGCCTTCACCGAACCGGTCAAGGATCCACTCGGCGACCTCCTCGCCCGCTATGCCCGCACCCACGGCCCGTTCACCTCGGCCACGGCGGCGGCCCGCTTCGGCCTGGGCGTCGCGATCACCGACGGCGCCCTCCAGCGGCTGGCGGCCGGCGGGCGCGTCGTACAGGGCGAGTTCCATCCGGCGGGCATCGGCCAGGAGTGGTGCGACGCGACGGTCCTGCGACGACTGCGCCGCCGTTCCCTCGCCGCGCTGCGGCACGAACTGGAGCCGGTGCCGCCGGCCGCGCTCGCGCAGTTCCTGCCGCAGTGGCAGCACATCGGCAAGGGCCACGGGCTGCGCGGCATCGACGGACTGGTCCGCGCCATCGAGCAGTTGCAGGGCGCGTCCGTGCCCGCGTCCGCCCTGGAGAAGCTGGTTCTGCCGTCACGCGTCGCCGGCTACACCCCCGCGATGCTCGACGAGCTCACCTCTGCCGGCGAAGTCGTCTGGGCCGGAGCCGGTTCACTTCCCGGCAAGGACGGCTGGATCTCCCTCTACATGGCGGACGCGGCCCCGCTGCTCCTGCCGCAGCCCCACCCCTTGGAGCTGACGGCACTGCACCAGTCGGTCCTGGACGCCCTCTCCGGCGGCTACGGCCTGTTCTTCCGCCAGATCGCCGACCAGATCCGGGCAACCACCCACCCGGACGCCACCGATCCCCAACTCGCCGACACCCTCTGGGATCTGGCCTGGTCGGGCCGTCTGACCAACGACACCCTGGCCCCCATGCGCTCGCTGCTGGGTTCGGGCCGCACCGCGGGCTCCACGGCCCACCGCGCCAAGCGCACGATTCCCCGGGGCCGCTACGGCTCCCTCACAGCCGCCGCCCGCCCCGCGTCCCGCACCGGCCCGCCGACCGTAGCCGGCCGCTGGTCCGTGCTCCCGGCACACGAACCCGACCCCACCGTCCGCGCACACGCCCTGGCCCGCAGCCTCCTCGACCGGCACGGCGTGGTGACCCGGGGAGCGGTCGGCGCGGAGGGCGTCGAGGGCGGCTTCTCGGCGACGTACCGCGTCCTGTCCGCCTTCGAGGAGAGCGGCCAGGCACGGCGCGGCTATGTGGTGGAGGGCCTCGGCGCGGCCCAGTTCGCGATGGACGGCGCGGTGGACCGCCTCCGCGCGGTGTCCAACGCCCGCGACCGCGGCTCCGACCTGCCGGGCCCGGCCGCCCCCGACGCCTTCGGCCCAACTCCTCCTTACGGCGCAGCCGATCCCGACGGCGACCGAACCGGCACTTCGGCGTACGACGACCTCGATCGCACAGCCCCGTCCGACCACCCCGACTACGACATCCCCGACCTCGACCACGACTTCCTGGACGCCCACCTCGGGCCGAGCGAATGGGTCTCGCCCCGCGACCTCGCGCCCGATGCCGGCCGGCGTACCCCGCGAGAGCCGGCATGGCACAACGGCGGAGGCCAGCACGGCCCCGGTTCCGTCTCCCGCAGGACCAGCCCCGCCCCCGACACCAGGGCCGTCGTCCTCGCCGCCGCCGACCCGGCGAACGCCTACGGCGCCGCGCTGGGCTGGCCCGAGCCCCCCACCGGCGCCGGGCACAAACCGGGCCGCAAGGCGGGCTCCCTGGTGGTCCTCGTCGAAGGTGAGCTGACCCTCTACATGGAGCGCGGCGGCAAGACCCTGCTGGCCTGGCCCTCGGCCCCGGACACGGAACCCGCCGACGACCCCCGTCTGCACACGGCGGCGGAAGCCCTCGCCTCGGCCGCCCGCGCGGGCTCCCTCGGCACGGTCACTGTGGAACGGGTGAACGGCGCCTCGGCACTGACGTCCCCCATGGGCGCCCTCCTGGAAGGAGCAGGCTTCATCGCGACCCCCAGAGGCCTGCGCCTACGCGCCTGACACCAGATACATGACACCCAGCCCCGCCCCGCCCCGCCCCGCGCCATCCCGCCCTGGGCCACCACCCACCCCGAACCGCCCCCCACCCTCGACCGCGGCCCACCCGCACACACCCACCCCCCCATGCCACCCTTGACCCATGCCCGAAGGAGACACGGTCTGGCAGACGGCGAAGCGGCTGCACACCGCCCTCGCCGGCGGAACGCTGTCTCGTAGCGACTTCCGGGTGCCCAAGTACGCCACGGTCGATCTCACGGGCCGCACCGTCCTGGACGTCACCCCTCGCGGCAAACACCTCCTGACCCGCGTCGAAGGCGGCCTGACGATCCACTCGCACCTGGGGATGGAGGGTTCCTGGAAGGTCTTCACCGACCAGCAGCGCTGGACAGGCGGCCCCGTCCACCAGATCCGCGCGATACTCACGACCACCCTCACCCCGGAGGCCCCGGGCGCCCTCGACGCCCGCCCAGCCTCCACAGCCACCCACACAGCCGTCGGCTACCGCCTCCCCGTCCTCGAAGTCCTGCGCACCACCGAGGAGGACCGCGCCGTCGGCCACCTCGGCCCCGACCTGCTGGGCCCGGACTGGGACCCCGACCGCGCTCTCACGAACCTCCTCACGGACCCCACCCGCCCCCTCGGCGAGGCCCTCCTGGACCAGCGCAACCTCGCCGGCATCGGCAATGTCTACAAGAGCGAGCTCTGCTTCCTGCTCCGCGTCACGCCCTGGCTCCCCATCGGCGCGCTCCCCGCCGAGCACACCGCGCAACTGCCGCTCCTCGCCAAGAAACTCCTGGAAGCCAACCGCGACCGCCCGATCCGCAACACGACGGGCCGCCGCGGCCAGGACCTCTTCGTCTACGGCCGTGCCCGCCGCCCCTGCCTGCGCTGCACCACCCCGGTCCGCGCGGCCGACCAGGGTGACGGTTCCCGGGAGCGCCCCACCTACTGGTGCCCCAACTGCCAGGCGGGCCCGACCCCCAGCCGGACGCCGGGCACCACCCCACGCCATGGAACCCAGCACCGCTGAACCCGACACCGTACGACCAATTGACGATCCGTCAGATACACTCGTACCGTCCCTCCATGGCCGTAAAGGCGTACGACCTCACCGGACGCACCGCATTCGTCACCGGCGCCGCCAGCGGCATCGGCCGCGCGTCGGCCGTGCTGCTCGCCCAGGCCGGCGCGGCCGTGCACTGCGCCGACCGCGACGCGCAGGGCCTGCACGACACGGCGACCCTGATCAAGTCCGACGGCGGCACCGCCCACGTCCACCACCTCGACGTCACCGACCGCGCCCAGCTCGGCCAGGCCGTCGCCGTCTGCGAGCGGCTGGACGTCATGGCGGCGGTCGCCGGGATCATGCACAGCAGCCCGGTCCTGGAGACCCGCGACGAGGACCTCGACCGGGTGCTGAGCGTCAACTTCAAGGGTGTGCTGTACGCCTGCCAGGAGGCGGCCCGCGCGATGCTCGCCCAGGGCGTCCGGGGCAGCATCGTCACCATGGCCTCGGGCGCCGTGGACACCGGCGGCCCCGGCCTGCTCTGCTACGGCGCGGCCAAGGCGGCCGTCGTGCAGCTCACCAAGACGCTGGCGACCGAGATGGGACCGCACGGAATCCGCGTCAACGCCGTCGCGCCGGGCTGGATCCGCACTCCCATGACCGACCGCCACGACACCGCGGCGCAGACTCACACAGAGACCGTCATGGCCCGGATGTCGCCGCTGCGCCGGGTCGGTGAGGCGGAGGACGTCGCCCACGCGGTGCTGCACCTGGCGTCCGACGCGTCGTCCTTCACCACGGGCCAGATCCTGCGTCCGAACGGTGGTGTGGTGATGCCGTGGTAGCCGCCGCGGTGACCCGCCCCGTCCGCCCGGCCCGCCAGGCCCGCGCCCACCGCCGGGGATCGACGGCGCCCACGGCCCGCGCCTTCGGCACACAGTGCACCGGCAACAGGCTCAGCCCCCATCCCCCGGCGGCGACGCCCGCTTCCAACACCCCCGCGTCCGGTGCCAGCGCGAGCCGCAGCACGGCCCACCACCACAGCGCCCCGAACCCGAGAGCCGCCCCCCAGCGGACTATCGGCCGTGCCATCCGCTCACCTCCAGCCCGAGGCTAGGCCGCCCGCACACCGGCCGGGAGGGCGCAGCAACGGCACACAGTGACGGCGCAGGCCAACGCCTTCACGCCGCGCCGGGCGCCATCACACCCTCCACCATGACCGCGCGATCACACGCCGGCAAACAGACCCGACGGCGACGACAGGGCCACCGGCCCCGCCGAAGACACCGACCCCGGACAGCACGAAACCCCGGCCGCTCTCCCCCAGGTCTCCCTGGAAAAGCCCCGACCGGGGTCTCACACAACTCCTCAGCGCATGGTCAGCCCATGCGCACCGGCGTCACCGTCACGCGGCGACCACGTCCACCGCCTCGGAAGGCGCCTTGATGGTCACCCGTTCCGGTGGCACACCGGTCACCGACACGGAACCCAGCATCGGACGGACCGACGCGGGTACAGGCTCGCTGGGTGTGGCCGCAGCAGACTGGGCCAGCTCGGCGAGGGCGAGCTCGTCGCTCACTTCCCGCATGAGCTCGGACATCCGTACGTCCAGCGCGTCGCAAATCGCGGCGAGCAGCTCGGAGGAAGCCTCCTTCTGCCCCCGCTCCACCTCGGAGAGATAGCCGAGTGAGACTCGGGCGGACGAGGAGACTTCGCGCAGAGTACGGCCCTGGCGCTGGCGCTGCCGACGCAGCACGTCACCAAGCAGGCGACGGAGCAGAATCATCGGTGGCTCCCTCCTCGGACCGCGTAGCCGCATCCTTCACGCCCCACCGTACCGCCTTGCGCCGCGGCCGTGCGGGGAGCGATGTCGTGTTCACTCAGGGCTGCAAACATCAAAACCCCCCGTTCCGTTCCGTATCCTGTGCCCGCTCATTCCCACTGTGTTCGCCCGCAAGCTCCTTCAGGAGCAGTGCGAGTACGCTCCGTACACTCTCCATACGAATTTCCTCGCGGCCGCCGTTCAACCGCAGGGCCTCCACTTTTCCGCCACCGGCAGAACCGGAACCAGGACCGATCGGGCCGTCCAGGGCGACGAAAACGGTCCCCACGGGGTGTCCGTCCTGCATGTCGGGCCCCGCCACACCGGTCGTCGCGATGCCCCAGTCGGCACCCAGCGCCTTCCGTACGCCGGCCGCCATCTGGGCCGCGACCTGCGGATTCACCGCACCGTGCTGCTCCAGCAGGGTGGCGTCGACGCCGAGGAGCCGGTGCTTCAGCTCGGTGGCATACGCGGTCACCGACCCCCGGAAGACCTTTGATGCCCCGGGGACGGCTGTGATGTCCGCCGCAACCAGCCCGCCCGTCAGCGACTCCGCCACAGCGAGCGTCTCACCGCTCACTTTGAGTAGTCGCACCACGTCGGTGGCCCGGGAACTCACGCTTCCGTCTCCTCCAACGCGGCCTTGCGCTCGGCGATTCCCTGCCTGCGCAGCACAATGGCTTGTCTCACATAGTCGAGCCCCGTCAGCACGGTCAGGACGACCGCCGCGGCCATCACCCACCACCGCAGGGTGGCCAGCCACCCCGTCAGCGCCAGGATGTACATCCCGACGGCCACGCCCTGGGTGAGCGTCTTGAGCTTGCCGCCCCGGCTCGCCGGGATCACGCCGTACCGGATGACCAGGAAACGCAGGAGCGTGATCCCGAGTTCCCGGCCGAGGATGACGGCCGTCACCCACCACGGCAGATCGCCCAGCGCCGACAGACAGATCAGCGCCGCCCCCATGATCGCCTTGTCGGCGATGGGGTCGGCGATCTTCCCGAAGTCGGTGACGAGGTTGTACGTACGCGCCAGATGACCGTCGAACAGGTCCGTGATCATGGCGATGGCGAAGGCCGCCCAGGCCAGAGAGCGCCACGCCGGGTCGTACCCGCCGTCGGCCAGCATCAGGGCGACGAACGCGGGCACCAGGACGAGCCGGAGCATGGTCAGGAGGTTGGCGATGTTCCAGACACTGGCCTGGTTGACCGCCGCGGCCGCGATCTTCCCGCCGCGCGGCGATTTCACCCCGCCCTGGGCATCGGTATCGGCGCCGCCCGCCGTCGAACCGCCCGCCTTCGGGCCGACGCCCTTGGCCGAGCCGGCCTTGGACGAGCCCACCGCACTCGCCTTGCCCGCCGCACCCGCCTGGGAGCCTCCCGCGGCGGACGCCGGAACTCCGGTCATCTGTCCGCCTCCTCACTACACGCGAGCGAGCCCAGCAGCGGCTCGGCCACCAGGTCGACACCTTCGGTGCCGACCACCTTCGCCTCGACCATACGGCCGACGCTCAGCCCCGCGCCGCTCGTGAGCAGCACCTGGCCGTCCGTCTCGGGCGCCTGGTGGGCCCCGCGGCCGTACGCGCCCTCCGCCGCGTCGTCGTCGCCCAGCGACTCGACGAGCACGTGCACGGTCTCCCCGACACGCTCCTCGGACCGCTGCGAGACGAGTTCCTCGGCCAGCCGGGACACACGGGCCAGCCGCTCGGCGACGACGTCCTCGTCGAGCTTGTCGTCGTACGTCGCGGCCTCGGTGCCGTCCTCGTCGGAGTAGCCGAAGACGCCGATGGCGTCCAGCCGCGCATGGTTCAGGAAACGCTCCAGCTCGGCCAGGTCGGCCTCGGTCTCGCCGGGGAAGCCGACGATGAAGTTGGAGCGCACACCGGCCTGCGGGGCCCTGCCGCGGATGGTGTCGAGCAGCTCCAGGAACCGGTCGGTGTCGCCGAAGCGGCGCATCGCGCGCAGCACGTCCGGAGCGGAGTGCTGGAAGGACAGGTCGAAGTACGGGGCGACCTTCGGCGTGGAGGTCAGCACGTCGATCAGCCCGGGCCGCATCTCGGCCGGCTGGAGGTAGCTGACGCGGACGCGCTCGATGCCGTCGACCTCGGCGAGCTCCGGCAGGAGGGACTCCAGCAGGCGGATGTCGCCCAGGTCCTTGCCGTAGGAGGTGTTGTTCTCGGAGACCAGCATGATCTCCTTCACGCCCTGTTCGGCCAGCCACCGCGTCTCGTTCAGCACATCGCTGGGCCGGCGCGAGATGAAGGAGCCCCGGAAGGAGGGGATGGCGCAGAAGGAGCAGCGCCGGTCGCAGCCGGAGGCGAGCTTCACCGAGGCGACCGGGGAGCCGTCGAGGCGGCGGCGCAGCGGCGAGCGCGGGCCGGAGGCCGGAGCGAGCCCTTCCGGAAGGTCGGCGGGGGCGTGCCCGGGGAGCGCGACGTCGGCCGCGGACTCCTGCCGCTCGGCAGGGCTGATCGGCAGCAGCTTGCGCCGGTCGCGCGGGGTGTGCGCGGCGTGGATGCCGCCGGACAGGATGGTCTGGAGGCGGTCCGAGATGTCCGCGTAGTCGTCGAAGCCGAGCACTCCGTCGGCCTCGGGGAGGGCCTCGGCGAGATCCTTGCCGTACCGCTCGGCCATGCAGCCCACCGCCACGACGGCCTGGGTTCTTCCATGGTCCTTGAGGTCGTTGGCCTCCAGGAGGGCGTCGACGGAGTCCTTCTTGGCGGCGTCGACGAAGCCGCAGGTGTTGACGACCGCGACGTCCGCGTCCGCGGCGTCCTCCACGAGGTCCCAGCCGTCCGCCTCCAAGCGGCCTGCGAGCTCCTCCGAGTCCACCTCGTTACGGGCGCAGCCAAGAGTGACGAGTGCGACGGTACGGCGTTCAGGCATGGGCTCAAGACTACTTTGTCTCACTGACAGCCCACGTCGACGGGGTTGGCCGATCTTGGCCAACCCCGTCCTCAGCTCGGCCGTTCAGCCGGACTTATCCGGCCTGCGGGTCGCCCTTGGTGTACGTGAGGCGCTCCACGGCGCCCGGCTGCCAGTCGTCGTCGATCTTCTTGCCGTTGACGTACAGGTCGATCGCACCCGCGTCACCGAGGACGAGGTTGATCTTCTCGCTGTCCTGGAAGGTCTTCGAGTCGCCCTTGTTGAGCAGGTCGTCGAAGAGCAGTCGACCGTTGTGGTCCTTGACCCCGACCCAGCTCCTGCCGTCGACGGCGCTCACCTTGACGGTCACCTTGTCCTGCGGGACGGCCGCGATGGCGCTGTCCGAGGGCTCCGGGTCGGGATCCTTGGGCTTGTCGGTCTTCGGGGTGGGCGTGATCTTGTCGGACGTCGGCGTCGAGCCGCCCTCGGCGACGGCGGACTTGCCACCGTCGTCGTCGCCCTTGAAGGCGGTGAATCCGACGAACCCGACCACCGCGACGATCGCGGCGACCATGGCCGCGGTCCAGTTCGGCCCGCGCCGCTCGGGACGGATGCGCTCCGCCTCGAACAGGGGGGCGGCGGGGGTCGGCGCCGGCCGCCCGCCGTGGGAGTCGTCGTACTGGGCGAGCAGCGGGGCCGGATCGAGGTGGACGGCCTTCGCCAGGGTTCGGATGTGGCCACGGGCGTACACGTCGCCGCCGCAGGGGGCGAAGTTGTCCGCCTCGATGGCCTGCACGATGGCGATGCGGACCCTGGTGGCGTTGGTGACGTCGTCGACGGTCAGCCCGGCATCGAGGCGCGCCTGCCTCAGGGCACGGCCGATCGAGGGGCGGGCTTCCTCGGATACGTCTTCGAACGGACGCTCGTCTTCAGGGGAGTTGCCGATGGACACGGGGGCGCCTTTCGAGCGTTTAAGCCACCTGTGCTGGAGGTTCAGTCTAGGGGGGTAACGAAAGGGTGGGGCAACCGGGCGGTAGGACTTTGTACGCCATCGGTATGGCCGGTCAGACCGATGGTGGGGCACGAGTTTGTCGCTTCCCTCAACTTGACGTACGCCGAAGGGGAACGGTTGCTCAATGATCCCTTACGGGTGAGTCACGATCGGGCATCGGCTCCTCACCCACCCATCCGCGAGGCGACCACTTCACTCCCGTATTCCGCGTAGCGCTCGCTTTATGCCTCCCCGCGGATCACGGCGAGCACTCCGTCCAGCTCATCAGCTTTCACCAGAACGTCACGAGCCTTGGATCCCTCGCTCGGGCCCACGATCCCGCGGGACTCCATGAGGTCCATCAGCCGCCCTGCCTTGGCGAAGCCGACCCGCAGCTTGCGCTGGAGCATGGACGTCGAACCGAACTGCGTGGAGACCACCAGCTCCGCCGCCTGGCACAGCAGGTCGAGGTCGTCGCCGATCTCCTCGTCGATCTCCTTCTTCTGCTTCGTCCCGACGGTGACGTCGTCCCGGAAGACGGGCGCCATCTGGTCCTTGCAGTGCTGGACTACGACCGCGACCTCTTCCTCGGTCACGAACGCGCCCTGCATACGCGTGGGCTTGTTGGCTCCCATCGGCAGGAACAGCCCGTCGCCCTTGCCGATCAGCTTCTCGGCGCCGGGCTGGTCGAGGATGACCCGGGAGTCGGCGAGCGAGGAAGTGGCGAAGGCGAGCCGCGAGGGCACATTCGCCTTGATCAGACCGGTGACGACATCCACGGAGGGCCGCTGCGTGGCGAGCACCAGGTGGATGCCGGCCGCACGCGCGAGCTGCGTGATGCGGACGATCGCGTCCTCGACGTCGCGCGGCGCGACCATCATCAGGTCGGCGAGCTCGTCGACGATCACCAGCAGGTACGGGTACGGCTGGAGCTCGCGCTCACTGCCCTCCGGCGGCTTCACCTTGCCGTTGCGCACGGCTTCGTTGAAGTCGTCGATGTGCCGGTATCCGTAAGCCGCCAGGTCGTCGTAGCGGAGGTCCATCTCCCGTACGACCCACTGGAGCGCCTCCGCGGCCCGCTTCGGGTTGGTGATGATCGGCGTGATCAGGTGCGGGATGCCCTCGTAGGCGGTCAGCTCGACGCGCTTGGGGTCGACGAGCACCATGCGGACGTCCTCCGGGGTCGCCCGCATCATGATCGAAGTGATCAAGCAGTTAATGCACGACGACTTACCGGAACCGGTCGCACCGGCGACCAGCACATGCGGCATCTTCGCGATGTTCGCCATCACGTAGCCGCCCTCGACGTCCTTGCCGAGCGCGACCAGCATCGGGTGGTCGTCCTCGGCGGCGGCCGCGAGGCGCAGCACGTCACCGAGGTTGACCATCTCGCGGTCGGTGTTGGGAATCTCGATGCCGACCGCGGACTTGCCGGGGATCGGGCTGATGATCCGCACGTCCGGGCTGGCGACCGCGTATGCGATGTTCTTCGTCAGCGCGGTGATCCGCTCGACCTTCACGGCGGGCCCGAGCTCGACCTCGTAGCGCGTGACCGTCGGCCCGCGCGTGAAGCCGGTGACGCGGGCGTCGACCTTGAACTCAGAGAAGACGGTGGTGAGCGAGTCGACGATGGCGTCGTTGGCGGCGCTGCGGGACTTGCCGGGACCGCCGCGCTCGAGGAGGTCCAGCGACGGCAGGGAGTAGGTGACGTCCCCGGAAAGCTGAAGCTGTTCGGCGCGCGGCGGCAGGTCGCGCATCTCGTCGGGCGCGGCCTTGGTGAGGTCCGGCACCCCGGACTTCACCGGGTCCGGGACCTCGGCCTTCGGGAGCTTCTCCTGCTTGGGGCGCGCGGCCGGGACGGGCGTCGGCACCGGGGTGGTCTCCGCGCGGTCGCCCACACTGACGCCCTGGGTGAGGTCGGCGACGATCGGCGACGGCGGCATCCCGTGCAGCACGGCGCCGTCGAGCGCGGCGGCGGCCGCCGCCGCGACGTCCACAGCGTCCATGGGACGGTCCATCTCGGGCTGCGGCACCGCGGAGCGCCTCGGCCGCCCCCGACGCCGAGAGAGAGCCTCCTGCTCGGCGCCGTCGGGGTCGTACGCCGCGGGCGCCGGCGCCCGCTTGCGCCCCCGCGCCGCCGGCAACGCCTCGCGCCACTGGTCGTCGTAGCGTTCGTCGTCGTCGGTGTACTCGTCGTCCTCTTCGGGGTCCGGCAGGATGCCGAGCTTGATGCCCAACTGCCGCAGCCGCTGCGGGATGGCGTTGACGGGCGTGGCGGTGACCACCAGCAGCCCGAAGATCGTCAGCAGGACCAGCAGCGGTACGGCGAGGACGTCGCCCATGGTGTGCGTCAGCGGGGTCGCCGCGCCCCAGCCGATCAGCCCGCCCGCGTCCCTTATAGCCGACATGCCGTCGCTGCGGGCGGGCGAGCCGACCGCGATGTGGACCTGGCCGAGCACGCCGATGACGAGCGCGGACAGGCCGATGACGATGCGGCCGTTGGCCTCGGGCTTCTCGGGGTGCCGGATGAACCGCACACCGATGACCGCGAGCAGTATCGGCACGAGCAGGTCGAGCCGGCCGAAGGCGCCGGTCACGATGATCTCGACGAGGTCGCCGACGGGACCGCGCAGATTCGACCAGGTGCCGGCGGCGACGATCAGCGCGAGGCCGAGCAGCAGCAACGCGACACCGTCCTTGCGATGGGCGGGGTCGAGGTTCTTCGCGCCCTGCCCTATGCCGCGGAAAACGGCGCCGACCGCGTGCGCGAGCCCGAGCCAGACGGCGCGCACGAGCCGGTACACGCCCCCGGTGGGGTTGGGCGCGGGCTTCGGCGGCGCGGCTTTCTTGGCCGCGGCCTTCTTCGCCGGCGCCTTCTTCGCGGGGGCTTTCTTGGCGGCGGCCTTCTTCGCCGGAGCCTTCGCGGAAGCGGCCGCCTTCTTCGCGGGCGGCTTCTTGGCTGCGGAGGAACGTGAGGCCATGGGTGTGAGGTTACCGGTGGAGAAGACAGTGGACACGTGTGCCCACTGCTTCACCCGTTCGTGTCGCCCTTGTGAGGGCGACGAACTGACGCCGGTTCACGGACCCGTCACGCACAGGACGATCGGGCGCCGCACGCCCGCCAACCGGAGCCGACGCGGGGTCAGTTCTGCGACGGCACCGACGAGGTGCTCCCGGTGCCCGGCTCCAGCGCGTCCAGCGCCCGCCGCAGCCCGGTGAGTTTGCGTTCGAGATGAGCCGCCGTCGCCACCGCGGCGGCGTCCGCGGACTCGTCGTCCAGCTGCTTGGACAGCGCCTCGGCCTGCTCCTCGACCGCTGCGAGCCGGGCCGACAGCTCGGCCAGCAGCCCCGCCGGCTCCTTGGAATCGGCGCCCGCGGCCTTGCCGCCACCGCCCTCCAACTGGAGCCGCAGCAGCGCCGCCTGCTCCCGGAGCTGGCAGTTCTTCATGTACAGCTCGACGAACACGGAGACCTTCGCCCGCAGCACCCACGGGTCGAACGGCTTGGAGATGTAGTCCACCGCGCCTGCCGCGTAGCCGCGGAAGGTGTGATGCGGGCCGTGGTTGATCGCGGTGAGGAAGATGATCGGGATGTCCCTGGTCCGTTCCCGCCGCTTGATGTGCGCGGCGGTTTCGAAACCGTCCATTCCCGGCATCTGGACATCCAGCAGAATGACCGCGAAATCGTCCGTCAGAAGTGCCTTGAGCGCTTCCTCCCCGGACGATGCCCGCACCAGGGTCTGATCGAGCGCAGAGAGGATCGCCTCCAGCGCAAGCAGATTCTCCGGCCGGTCATCGACCAGGAGGATCTTGGCCTTCTGCACCATGGCCCGCCCTCCTCGCCCCGGCAGTGCACCGGGCTCCGCCCCAGGGGACGACTCCCTTACGCCGCCCGCCCTCGTGCCGGTCATGGTAGCCGCACCCCGCCTGTCGCCACACCCTGTCACCGCGATGTCACTGTGCACGTAGCAGAAACGCAGCAGGAGACCAGAAGGTTCCCCGAATCCCGCACTTCTACACGACCTCGACCACACTGAGTCAGCAACTCCGTGTGAACACTTTCGGCTCTCGTCACTGCTCCCTCATCCACTGGTCCATCACCGCCAGGAGATGATCGGGATCGACCGGCTTGGTCACATAGTCGGAAGCGCCCGACTCGATCGCCTTCTCCCGGTCGCCCTTCATCGCCTTCGCGGTCAGCGCGATGATCGGCAGCCCGGCGAACTGCGGCATCCTGCGGATCGCCGTGGTCGTCGCGTATCCGTCCATCTCCGGCATCATGATGTCCATCAGGACGACCGCCACGTCGTCGTGCTGCTCCAGGACCTCGATGCCCTCACGGCCGTTCTCGGCGTACAGCACCGACAGGCCGTGCTGCTCCAGGACGCTGGTCAGCGCGAACACGTTACGGATGTCGTCGTCGACGATGAGCACCTTCTCACCGCCGAACCGGATCCCACGGCGCGACTTCGGAGCCGTTTCGTGCCGCTCCGGCGCCGACCACTGCTCCTGCTGCGCCGGACCCCGCTCCAGCTCGTGCGCGGCCCTGCGACGGCGCCTGAAGAGCGCGGCGGCGCCGTTCTGGGTCTCGCGGTACGACCGCACCTCCGCCGGCGTCTCGATCTCCACCTCGGCAAGCTCCGCCAGATCGGCCGCCGACGCCACCAGGGCGCCCGCGTCGAGGGCCGGCAGCTGCTGCTGATAGCCCTGCGGGGGCAGTTCGCTGGGGTGCAGCGGCAGGTACAGCGTGAACGTCGAGCCGCGCCCCGGTTCGCTCTGCGCGTGGATCTCGCCGCCCAGCAGCTGCGCGATCTCCCGCGAGATGGACAGCCCCAGCCCCGTACCGCCGTACTTGCGGCTGGTCGTGCCGTCCGCCTGCTTGAACGCCTCGAAGATCACCCGCATCTTGCTGGCCGCGATCCCGATGCCGGTGTCCGTCACGGAGAAAGCGATCAGCGGCGCGTCCACCTCGGTCAGCGAACCGGCCTCCAGCAGCTGCTCCCGGATCACCTGCGGCACGTCCATCCCGGCGGGCCGGATGACCAGCTCGACCGAGCCGGAGTCGGTGAACTTCACCGCGTTCGACAACAGGTTCCGCAACACCTGGAGCAGCCGCTGCTCGTCGGTGTGCAGCGTGGCCGGCAACTCCGGGGAGACCCGTACGGACAGGTCCAGGCCCTTCTCCGCGGTCAGCGGCCGGAAGGTGGCCTCCACATAGTCGACGAGCTGCACGAGCGCGATGCGCGTCGGGGACACGTCCATCTTGCCCGCCTCGACCTTCGACAAGTCGAGGATGTCGTTGATCAGCTGAAGCAGGTCGGAGCCGGCACCGTGGATCGTCTCGGCGAACTCGACCTGCTTCGGCGAGAGGTTGCCCTCGGCGTTGTCGGCGAGCAGTTTGGCCAGAATCAGCAGCGAGTTGAGCGGCGTACGCAGCTCGTGCGACATGTTGGCGAGGAACTCGCTCTTGTAGCGCATCGAGACGGCGAGCTGCTCGGCGCGCTCCTCCAGGACCTGCCGGGCCTCCTCGATCTCGGTGTTCTTCACCTCGATGTCACGGTTCTGCTGGGCCAGCAGCTCGGCCTTCTCCTCCAGCTCGGCGTTGGACGCCTGAAGGGCCTTCTGCCGGTTCTCCAACTCGGCCGAGCGCTCACGCAGTTGCTCGGTCAGCTCCTGCGACTGCTTCAGCAGCACCTCGGTCTTGGTGTTGACCGAGATCGTGTTGACGCTGGTCGCGATCATCTCGGCGATCTGGTTCAGGAAGTCCTTCTGGATCTGCGTGAACGGGGTGAAGGAGGCCAGCTCGATGACGCCGAGCACCTTGCCCTCGAACAGCACCGGAAGGACGATCACCTGCGCCGGGGGCGCCTCGCCGAGCCCGGAGGAGATCTTCAGATAGCCGCTGGGCGCGTTCTCCACGAGGATCGTGCGCTTCTCCTCGGCGGCCGTCCCGATGAGCGCTTCACCCGGCCGGAAGGACGTCGGCATGGAACCCATCGAATAGCCGTACGACCCGAGCATCCGCAGCTCGTACGCGTCGTCGTTCTCGGCGGAAAGGTCCTTGCCGTCCAGGAGTGGCATCGCGACGAAGAACGCACCGTGCTGCGCGGTCACCACCGGCGTCAGCTCGCTCATGATCAGCGAGGCCACGTCGGCCAGGTCCCGGCGGCCCTGCATCAGCGCCGAGATCCGCGCGAGGTTGCCCTTGAGCCAGTCCTGCTCCTTGTTGGCGATCGTGGTGTCGCGCAGGTTGGCGATCATCTTGTTGATGTAGTCCTGGAGCTCCTGGATCTCGCCGGACGCGTCGACGTCGATCTTCAGGTTCAGGTCGCCACGGGTCACCGCGGTCGCCACGCGCGCGATGGCACGCACCTGCCGAGTAAGGTTCCCTGCCATTTCGTTCACGGACTCGGTGAGGTCGCGCCAGGTTCCGTCGACGTCACGCACGCGTGCCTGCCCGCCGAGCTGTCCTTCGGTGCCCACCTCGCGGGCGACTCGGGTGACCTCCTCGGCGAACGACGACAGCTGGTCGACCATCGTGTTGATCGTCGTCTTCAGCTCGAGGATCTCGCCGCGGGCGTCGATGTCGATCTTCTTGGTCAGGTCGCCCTTGGCGATGGCGGTGGTGACCATGGCGATGTTGCGCACCTGGCCGGTCAGGTTGGACGCCATGCCGTTCACCGAATCGGTGAGGTCCTTCCACGTGCCCGCCACACCCGGCACGTGCGCCTGACCGCCGAGGATGCCGTCCGTGCCCACCTCACGGGCCACCTTGGTGACCTGGTCGGCGAACGAACTCAGCGTCTTCACCATGGTGTTGAAGGTGTCGGCGAGCTGCTGGACCTCGCCACGCGCCTCGATCGTCACCGTCCGCGTCAGGTCACCGTTGGCGACGGCCGCCGCGACCTGGGAGATGTTCCGCACCTGCATGGTCAGGTTCTTGGCCATCAGGTTCACGTTGCCGCTGAGGTCCTTCCAGATGCCCGTGACACCCGGAACATGAGCCTGGCCACCCAGGATGCCCTCGGTGCCCACCTCACGGGCCACCCGGGTCACCTGCTCGGCGAAGCTGGACAGCTGGTCGACCATCGTGTTGACGGTCGTCACGAGTTCGAGGATCTCGCCCTTGGCGTCGACGGTGATCTTCTTCGACAGGTCACCCTTGGCGACCGCGGTCGTGACCTCGGCGATCTGGCGCACCTGAATGGTCAGGTTGTTCGCCATGAAGTTCACGGACTGGGTGAGGTCCTTCCAGGTACCGGAGACGCCCTGCACCTCGGCCTGACCGCCGAGCTGGCCCTCCGTACCCACCTCACGGGCGACCCTGGTGACCTCCTCCGCGAACGACGACAGCTGGTCCACCATCGTGTTCAGCGTGTTCTTGAGCTCCAGGATCTCGCCGCGCGCGTCCACGGTGATCTTCTGCGACAGATCACCCCGGGCCACCGCGGTGGCGACCTGGGCGATATTGCGCACCTGGGCGGTGAGGTTTCCTGCCATTCCGTTCACGGAGTCGGTCAGGTCCCGCCACACGCCGGCCACACCGGGCACCTGCGCCTGACCGCCCAGCCGGCCCTCGGTACCCACCTCACGGGCCACCCGGGTCACCTGGTCGGCGAAGCCGGAGAGCTGGTCCACCATCGTGTTGATGGTGTTCTTCAGCTCCAGGATCTCGCCGCGCGCGTCGACGTCGATCTTCTGCGACAGGTCACCCCGGGCCACCGCAGTGGTGACCTGCGCGATGTTGCGCACCTGGGCGGTGAGGTTTCCTGCCATTCCGTTGACGGAGTCGGTCAGCTCCTTCCACGTACCGGCGACCCCCGGTACGACCGCCTGACCGCCCAGCCGGCCCTCGGTACCCACGTCCCGGGCCATCCGCGTGACCTGGTCGGCGAAGGACGACAGCTGGTCCACCATCGTGTTCACGGTGTTCTTCAGCTGGAGCATCTCGCCGGACACGTCCACGGTGACCTTCTGCGACAGATCACCGTTGGCCACGGCCGTCGTCACCTGGGCAATGTTCCTCACCTGGCCGGTGAGATTCCGGAACGCGGTGTTGACGGAGTCCGTCAGGTCCTTCCACGTCCCGGCCGCCCCGGGCACCTGCGCCTGACCGCCCAGCTCACCCTCGACACCGACCTCACGCGCGACCCGCGTGACCTCGGCACCGAACGCCGACAGCTGGTCGACCATGCCGTTGACGGTGTTCTTCAGCTCCAGCATCTCGCCGGCCACGTCGACCGTGACCTTCTGCGACAGATCACCGCTGGCCACGGCCGTCGTCACGGCGGCGATGTCCCGCACCTGAATGGTCAGGTTCCGGAAGACCGTGTTGACGGAGTCCGTCAGGTCCTTCCACGTGCCCGCCGCGCCCGGCACGTTCGCCTGACCGCCCAGCCGCCCCTCGGCGCCGACCTCGTTGGCCACGCGTGTGACCTCGTCCGCGAAGATCCGCAGCGTCTCGGTCATCTGATTGATCGTGTCCGCGAGCTGGGCGACCTCGCCCCGCGCCGACACGGTCACCTTCTGCGACAGGTCACCGTTGGCGACCGCCGTCGTCACCTGCGCGATCCCGCGCACCTGCGCCGTCAGGTTGCCGGCCATCAGGTTCACCGAATCGGTGAGGTCCTTCCAGACGCCGGCCACACCCGGCACCTGCGCCTGCCCGCCGAGCTCGCCCTCGGTGCCCACCTCGCGCGCGACTCGCGTCACCTCGGAGGAGAACGACGACAACTGGTCCACCATCGTGTTGACGGTGTTCTTGAGCTCCAGCATCTCGCCGGCCACGTGCACCGTGACCTTGCGGGACAGATCACCCTTGGCGACCGCCGTGGTCACCAGCGCGATGTCCCTGACCTGCGCCGTCAGCCGGTACGCCATCGTGTTGACGGAGTCCGTGAGGTCCTTCCACGAACCGGACATCCCACGCACGCGTGCCTGCCCGCCGAGCTTGCCCTCGGTACCGACCTCACTGGCCACGCGCGTGACCTCGTCGGTGAACGTCGAAAGCTGATCGACAAGGTTGTTAACAGTCCGCCCGACCTTGAGGAACTCGCCCCGCAGCGGATGCCCGGTCCCGTCCGACCCCTGCGTACGCAACTCCATGCGCGGCGACAGATCGCCCTCGGCCACCGCGGTCAGCACCCGGCCGACCTCGGAGACGGGCCGTACGAGGTCGTCGACCAGCGAATTGGAGTTGTCGATCGCGGCGCCCCAGGAACCCTCGCAGGCGCCCGTCTCCAGCCGCTCGGTGAGCTTGCCCTCGCGGCCGACCATGCGACGCACGCGCGCCAGCTCACCCGTGAGGTGGAGATTTCGGTCCGCCACCTCGTTGAAGACGGCGGCGATCTCCGACATCACGCCGTCCCCGGACACCGTGAGCCGCTTGCGGAAGTTCCCGTCGCGCATCGCCACGAGAGCCGTCAGCAGCCGGTTCAGGGCAGCCGTGTCCACCGCAGTGGTGCCGCCGCCACGCGACTTGCGCTCGTTCTTCAGGGACTGTCCGCCTTTCGCGCGCGTCTTAGTGCCCCGCGTCGCTGCGCCAGACTCCACTGTGTCCCTCCCGCAGGGGTCGACCGTTACTGCTGTGCTCAGGTTGCTACTGCTCCGCGTACCCATTACTGCTGGGTATTCCTGCCGGATATACCAGGCCACACCCTCGTGCTGCTGCCCGCGGTACGCGAATCACACTCAGCCTGCCCGGACCTTCACAAGAAGCTTGCCCAGTGTTTCACCCTGCCTGAACCCGGCCATAACAGTTCGGCAGCTTCGCACATCGTCCGCACACCCTCCGGGCGGAAACACTGCGGACCGGCATCCGCATGGACGGCGAAGGTAAGTAACCTTGCATGCGGCTGTCCAGCCGCGCCGGTCCCGTCCGGCCCGGGCGGTGACAGGAGGAGTACGAACGGGCAACGGAGGGGCAGCCGGACATGACCACCGGACTGATCCCGGGGGGACAATCCCCGGACCGGCCGACGGGCGCGCACCTGCCGCACCAGCGGCATGAGCCGGTCGGCCAGGCAGCCCTGCACGTCGACAACCGGACGAGGAGTTCAGTGATCACCGCGCGCGCGGCAGCCAGCTTCGATCCCGTCGGGCGATCGGTCGCGAGCGCCCGCTCCTTCGTCCGCGACACACTGCAGGGCTGGGGTTTCGCCGACATCGTCGACGACGCAGTCGTCCTCACCAGCGAACTGGTGACCAACGCCGTCGTGCACGCCGGCACCTCCGCGGACGTCCTGTGCCTGCGCAGTGAAGAAGGCGTACGGATCGAGGTGGCCGACCGGTATCCGGAGCGCGAGATCCCGCTCCAGGGCTCACCGGTCAACATGGGCAGCCCCGACCGCGAGGGCGGCCGCGGCCTCCAGCTCTGCGCGGCCTTGGCAGGCCGCTGGGGCGTCGAGTACACGCCGACGCACAAGCAGGTCTGGTTCCAACTCGACCTCCCCGAGCGCCCGGTGGGCACCCGCGCGGCCGGACCGTCGCTGCCCTCCGACCTCCTCCCGCTCGCCGACGGCCGCGTCCGCGTCGCGGTGATCCAGATCGACCGCACCGGCTCCATCTCCTCGTGGAACGAGGACGCCGAAGAGCTCTTCGGCTACGCGGCCGAGCAGGTCACCGGCAAGCCCCTCACCGACCTCGCGGCCTGGCCGCACACCCCGGGCACCAGCACCGGCATCGCCGAGGCACTCCAGCTCTCCCGCTGGGAGGGCAGCTACGGCATCCGAGGCGCCAACGGCCGCGTCACCCCCGTGTACGCCTCCCACCTGAGGGTCCGCGACACCGGCGGCGAGCCCTCGACGGTCTGCCTCCTGGTCCGCAACCACGAGCGCGCCGTCCTCCAGACCCCGCTGCGCGTCCCCGCCTCCGACGCCGCCACCGAGGCGACGAGCACCGACCCCTTCGAGGTCTTCATCGGCTCGCCCGCCCCGGACGACCTCGACGGCCTCCTCCAGCGCACGGTGGAACGCGCCCGCGACATGCTCGACGGAGACTCCGCCTTCCTGCTCCTCGCGACCGACGACGAGACGGAACTGGAGGTCCGCGCCTCCACCGGCCTGCCCTCCGCCCGCCAGCGCTTCGCACGCGTACCCGTCGAGGCGGGCCCCGGCCGCTACGGCTCGGCCCGTATGCCGGCGGTCCACGATGACCTCACCATGGTCCCCGGCGCCGTCCCCCTCCTCAGGGGCACCGGCATGCGCTCGGTCGTCACGGTCCCCCTGAAGGTCGAGGGCCGCCTCACCGGCTCCCTCGGCGTCGCGGCAGAGGGCCCGGGCAGATACTCCAACGAAGAGGCGCTGCGCCTCCAGTTCGCCGCCGACCGCATCGCCCTCGCGGTCGAGTCGGCCCGCCTCGGCGAACTCGAACGCCTGCGCCGCGGCTCCCTCAGCTTCCTCGTCGAGGCCTCCGACCTCCTCGCCGGCACCCTGGACCGCGACCAGACCCTCGCCCTGATGGCTCAGATGACGGTCCCGACCCTGGCCACCTGGTGCGCGGTCTACACGATCGCCGACCAGGCCTCGGAGCCGTACCTGTCCTACGTCCTGCACGAGGACGAGGAACTCATCGACGGCATTAAGTCGTTGCTCTCGAAGATCCCCCCGCCGGACCCGGTACCCACCCCCGGCGCCCGCGTCTGGTCGGCCCCGGCCGAATCCGCCCACCAAGCCGCGCTGCGCACCTCCATGCGCAGCCTCGGTCTGGGCGAGCCGGTCGGCCGCATCAGCGCCGGCATCGGGCCCACCCTGGCCACGGCGTCCGCGGTGGGCGGCGAGACGGTCGTCCTGCCCTTGGTCGCCCGCAACCGCGTCATCGGCATGCTCACCCTCGGCAAGCCCACGGACGAGCACTTCCGCCAGGAAATCCTGGAGTTGGCCGAGGACCTCTCCCGAAGGGCCGCCCTGGCCCTCGACAACGCCCGCCTCTACTCCGAGCGCACGGCCATCAGCCAGTCCCTCCAGCGCAGCCTCCTGCCGCCCGAGCTCCCCGAGATCGGCGGCGTCGAGGTCGAAGTCATCTACCGGGCGGCCGGCGAGGGCAACGAGGTCGGCGGCGACTTCTACGACCTCTTCCCCATCAGCGACGGCGCCTACGGCTTCGCCATCGGCGACGTCTGCGGTACGGGCCCGAACGCGGCGGCGGTCACAGGCCTCGCCCGGCACGCCCTGCGCCTCCTCGCCCGCGAGGGCCTCAGCGGCCCGGCGGTCCTGGAGCGCCTGAACTCCGCGATCCTCGACGAGGGCGCCCGCAGCCGCTTCCTGACGCTCCTCTACGGCGAGTTGAGGCCCCAGGAGGACGGCAGCGCCGAGCTGAAGGTGGTCTGCGCCGGCCACCCGCTCCCCCTCCGCCTGCGCCAGGACGGCACGGTCGAACCCGCCGCGGAACCGCAGCCGCTGCTCGGCGTCATGGAGGACCTGGAGCTCTACGAGCAGACGGTCACGCTCGACCCGGGCGACGTCCTGCTCTGCGTCACGGACGGCGTCACCGAACGCCGCGAGGGCAGCCGCATGCTGGGCGACGACGGCCTCACCGACGTCCTCACCACCTGCACCGGCCTCACGGCGGGCGCCGTGGCGGCCCGCATCATGCGCGCGGTCGAACGCTTCGCCTCTGACGCCCCGTCCGACGACATGGCCATCCTCGCGATGCGGGTCCCGGGCATCCACAAGGACTGAGGCGGACAGGAAGAAGGGCATGCGAAAGGCCCCGCCCGAATGGGCGGGGCCTTCTGCGTGGAGCCCCCAAACGGAATCGAACCGTTGACCTTCTCCTTACCATGGAGACGCTCTACCGACTGAGCTATAGGGGCCGACTGCCATTTGCGAAGTTTCCCTCGCGGCAACGAAATAGAGCATACCCTGATCGCGCCGTGCTCCCAAATTCGCTCAGAAAGCGGGCTGAAGCAGTCCTCCGAGCGCATTGCAGGCGGACACGACGCGCTGCATGTCCCGCTTGGTCAGGGAGGCGTCAACCGGCAGAGCCAACGTTTCATCAGCGGCCCGCTCGGTCTCCGGCAGCGACACACACCGCCGGAACTCAGGCAGCCGATGCACAGGCGTCTTCACCGGCACCCGGCACTCAACTCCCCTGGCTCGCACGGCCCGAGCGAAGGCGTCCCGATCCGGCCTCCCGTTCCCGGGAACCCGCACGACGTACTGCTGATAGGTGTGCCCGTCACCGCCATCCGGCGTGCAGACACCCTTGAGCTTGGCATCCAGGTACGAGGCCCGCTGCCTGCGCTGAGCGATCTCGTCGTACGGAGCCTCGGACTCACCCTGCTCCAGCACCAGCAACCCGTGCCGCTGCCCCATCCCGTGCAAACGCGCGGTATCGGCCGACCGGCCGAACCGGTGTACGGCCACAACGGCCGCTGTGCGTTGAGTGACAACAGCCTCGACAGCGACGACGTCCAGGCAGTACGTCACCGGGTCTATGTCGGCGAACACCGGCAGCGCTCCGGCCAGGACCACGGCCTCGGCGACTTCGACGTTCCCGAAGGCCGGTACGACAACCTCATCACCGACACCGACGCCGGCGGCCCTGAGCATTGCAGCAGTACCCATGTGGGTGATGTTGGTTGCGGGACGTGAACGTCAGGTGACGGACAACAAAAAAGGGTTGGTCCCGGAACCGAAGTTCCGGGACCAACCCTA
>NZ_JBYIVZ010000083.1:0-30322 GCF_057710365.1 Streptomyces sp. bgisy027 | reverse complement strand
TGACGCCCGCCGCTGCGGGCGGACGCCCCCCGGCACGGCCCCTCACCGCCATGGGCGACTGCGAGCCCCAGGGGCGCGGGGAACCGCGCGAACCAGGTGACGGCCGCGGTCACGCTTGACGCAGGCCAACTGCAACCCCCTGCCTTCAGGGGCGCGGGGAACTGCGCGATCAGCCACGACGGGCCCGCGGACGCAGTTAGTGAGTGAACGTTCCGCCCTCACACGGTCGCCGCCGCGTCCGCCTTCCGTGCGAGGGCGGCCGCCGCGGCGCCCACCAGGCCCGCGTCCGTGCCCATCTGCGCGGGCACGATCGTCAGGCGCTGGACGAAGGACAGGGTGGCGTAGTCGCTCAAGGCCTTGCGGAGCGGGGTGAAGAGGACGTCGCCGGCCTTGCCCACTCCGCCGCCGATCACCGCGATGTCGATCTCTACGAGGGTCGCGGTGGCCGCGATCCCGGCGGCCAGGGCCTGCGCGGCGCGCTCGAAGGAGGCCACGGCGACCGGATCGCCGTCCTGCGCGGCGGCGGCCACCGCGGCGGCGGACGTGTCGCCGTCCGGGCCGGGAAGCCAGCCGCTCTCGATCGCCCGGCGGGCGATGTTGGGACCGCTCGCGATGCGCTCCACGCAGCCACGCGACCCGCACGGGCACGGATCACCGTCCAGATCGACGCTGATGTGGCCGATGTGGCCCGCATTGCCCGTGGGGCCGGGGTGCAGTCGGCCGTTCAGGACGAGACCTCCGCCGACGCCCGTGGAAACGACCATGCACAGCGCGTTGTCGTGGCCTCGCGCCGCTCCCTGCCAGTGCTCGGCCGCCGTGATGGCCACCCCGTCGCCGATGAGTTCGACGGGCAGGCCGCCTGCCGCCTCCCCGACCCGCCGCACCAGCGGATAGTCACGCCAGCCGGGGACGTTCACGGGGCTCACGGTGCCCGCGGAGGCGTCCACCGGGCCCGCGCTGCCGATGCCGAGGGCCGTGGCCCTGCTCCAGAGCGGCGACACGGTGAGTTCGCCGACGACCTCCTCGACGGCCCGCATCACCGTCTCGCCGTCCTTCCGCGCCGGCGTGGCACGCTGAGCCCGGGCCACGATCGTGCCGTGGCCGTCCACCAGCGCTCCGGCGATCTTGGTGCCGCCGATGTCGAGCGCAGCCACGAGGTCGGTGTGCATCAGTGTCAGTTCTCCCCGTCAACCATTCGGGATTCCCCGTCTGCCACGGGGATCGGAAGAGCCGGTCTCGCGGTGGGGACGCAGGCCGGAGATTGCGGTGGACAGTGTCTCCTGGATCTGACAACGTTGTCCAGGCTCTATGCTCGACGCCACATCCTCATACAAACCCATGGACGACGCATCCCCCCGTGGACGACGACAGGACAGGACAGCGCATCGTGCCCGAGACCATCCGCCGATCCGACCGCGCGCCCGAGAACCGCTACGGCAACCGTCCCACCATGAAGGACGTCGCCGCGCGTGCCGGAGTCGGTCTGAAGACCGTCTCGCGCGTCGTCAACGGTGAGCCCGGGGTCACCCCGGAGACGGAGCGCCGCGTCCAGGAGGCCATCGACGCCCTCGGCTTCCGCCGCAACGACAGCGCGCGGGTGCTGCGCAAGGGCCGCACGGCGAGCATCGGCCTGGTCCTGGAGGATCTCGCGGACCCCTTCTACGGCCCGCTGAGCCGCGCGGTCGAGGAGGTCGCCCGGGCGCACGGAGCCCTGCTGATCAACGGTTCCAGTGCCGAGGACCCGGACCGCGAGCAGGAGCTCGCGCTGGCGCTGTGCGCGCGCCGGGTGGACGGGCTGGTGATCATTCCGGCCGGTGACGACCACCGGTACCTGGAGCCCGAGCTCAAGGCGGGCGTCGCCACGGTGTTCGTCGACCGTCCGGCGGGGAACATCGACGCCGACTGCGTCCTGGCCGACAACCATGGCGGGGCCCGTGACGGCGTCGCTCACCTCATCGCCCACGGCCACCGCCGGATCGGCTTCATCGGAGACATGCCCCGTATCCACACGGCCGCGGAGCGACTGCGCGGCTACCGGGCCGCGATGGAGGACGCGGGCATACCGGTGGAGGACTCCTGGATGTCCCTCGGGGTCACCGACCCGGAGCGGGTGCGCCGGGCGGCCGAGAAGATGCTCACCGGTCCCTCTCCCGTCACCGCGATCTTCACGGGCAACAACCGTGTGACGGTCACCGTGATCCGGGTCCTCGCCGAGCAGCCCCGCCCGGTCGCCCTGGTCGGATTTGACGACATCGAGCTCGCCGATCTGCTGCAGCCCGGCGTCACCGTTGTCGCCCAGGACGCCGCGGCCCTCGGCCGTACGGCCGCCGAGCGGCTGTTCCGGCAGTTGGACGGCACCCTGGTCACCCCGGAGCGGATCGAGCTGCCGACGCGGCTGATCACCCGCGGCTCGGGCGAACTGCCGCCGGCGCGCTGAGAGGACCGATCGGCCCGTGGACGACGACCGCAGCCTCAAGGCACTCGGCCTGGCGGACGCCCCGCGCGATCATCCACTGCTGTACCCGGGCACCTGGCCGTCGGACTCCGGGCTTCTCGACGGCGACCGGCTGCTGCCCCTGGACCGCCTGGTGTACGACAACCGCGTGCCCGTCCTCGCGGTCGGCTCCAACGCGTGTCCCGGCCAACTGCGGCACAAGATGGACGAGTTCGATCTCGTCTCGCCGCTGCCGATGGTCAAGGCGCGGGTCACCGGCCTCGATGTCGGAGTC
The DNA here is from genome assembly GCF_057710365.1 of Streptomyces sp. bgisy027. Classification (NCBI taxonomy): domain Bacteria; kingdom Bacillati; phylum Actinomycetota; class Actinomycetes; order Kitasatosporales; family Streptomycetaceae; genus Streptomyces; species Streptomyces sp. bgisy027. The sequence goes on along the minus strand of NZ_JBYIVZ010000083.1, from coordinate 27,593 downwards.
TCCGCGCATGTGAGCCGCATGGGGTACGTGTCCGCCTCGCCGTTCCAAGCTCCCGGGCACGTCAGGGAGTTGTTCCTGACCTGGCTCGACGACGAGCAGCTCGCCGTGGTCGACGCGAGCGAGGGCGTGCGGGCGCCGAAGGGGCACTACGGCCGCGCCTGGCTGCCCGCGCCCGACGTGCGGATCGAACTGGCGGACGGCACCGCGCTTCCGGGCGCCTTCGCGTACGTCAACCGCCATGGCGTCCTGCACGACGGCACCGGCGCGCCGCGCACCCACCCCGGTCAGTGCGCGCTGCTCACCGAACTCCTCGTGGGCTCGCCCAGGTTGAGGGAACTGTTCGGGGTCACGCCCGAGGAGTTCTGCGCGCGGGCGCGCGCCGACGCGGGGCTGTGCGAGCGGGGCACCCGGCTGTTCGCGGCGGAGAAGCTGGTGACGGCTTCCGGGCTGGAGGGGTACCTCCGGGTGCAGCCGGGCTGACCTTCAGCAGACCGGCAGTCCGGGCACCGGTTCGTCGTTGTTGCCGCCCTCGATGTAGACGTCGCTGACGAAGACGTTGGTGTTGCCGCTGTCGTCGTCCGTCTTGGCCCACCAGACGTTGGTCCACTCGCCGTACGTCTCACGACGGCCCAGGTTCTGCTGGCAGTAGAAGTAGTTGGTGCCCGCGTTGAGGACACCGGCCTCGGCGCCTCCGGCGGTGTATGACTTGGCCTGCTTCCACACCTCGCAGTTGTACTTGCCGCCGCCGATGGAGAAGCAGGAGGGGGCCGGTGTGCTGCCGCCCCCTCCCCCGCCGGTCGTTCCGCCACCGCCCGTGGTCCCGCCGTCGCCGGAACCGCCGCCCGTGCTGCCGCCGTTGGTACCGCCCCCGCCCGAGGTCTTGGTCGGGGAAGAGGTGCTCGGCCGGTCCGAGGGCTCGGTGTCCGCCGAGCGGCTCGGGGACCTGGTCGCGCCGGGCGACTTCTCGTCCTTCTCGGTCAGTCCGGAGTCGCCCGGACGGCCGGCGTCGGGACTGCCGCTCGCCGGGGCGGACGTGCCCTCCGCTGCGGCGAGCGAGGAGTTGTCCTGTGCCTCGTTCTTGGCGTCACCCTTGCCGTTCACCAGGGCGACGGTGACCCCGGCCGCCGCGAGGACAACGGTGACGGCCACGGCGGCGAGCAGGGCACGGCCCTTGCGCCGGGCGGGCGTACCGGAGGAGGTGACCATCGGGCCGGTGGCGTCCGCGTCCTGCGGCGGGACGGGACCTCCGTAGCCGTACGGGTGCGGGGCGGACGAGCCGGGCCCGGCGCCGTACGGCCGGCCCGGGGTGCCCGGGCCGGGATGGCCCACGGCACCGAAACCCTGGGCCGGCGGAGCGTCCTGGCCGGGGGTCGCCGGTCCCTGCGTGCCCTGTGGCGGCGCCCCGAAGACCGGTGCCCCGGGGAGGTCCGACGCGGGCACGCCCTGCACCGGGGTCTCGCCGCCCTGGCCGCCGTACGGCTGCCCGGCGGGCGTCGGTCCGGGCGGGCTCACCGGCGACGTGGGGCCGAAGCCGGGCGGCACCGCGGGGACGCTGCGCTCCGTCTTCCCGGGACCGGTGTCCGCGGGCCCTCGCAGTGCCGTCGTCGGCGTGTCGCCGCCGGAGTCCGCGACCGTCTGGAGGAGTCCGCGGGCCTCGTCGGCCTCGGGCCGGGACTGTGGCCGCTTGTCCATCAGCCGCTGGAGGACGGGGCCGAGCGGGCCCGCGTTGGCGGGCTCCGGCAGGGGTTCGGTGACGATCGCGGTGAGGGTGGAGAAGGTCGACGTACGGCGGAAGGGGGCGGAGCCCTCCACGGCCGCGTACAGCGTGGCGCCCAGCGCCCAGACGTCCGAGGACGCGCCCGGTTCGGCGCCCTGGGCGCGCTCGGGGGCCAGGTAGTCCAGGGAGCCGACGAGATGGCCGGTGCGGGTCAGACGGGTGGCCGAACCGTCGCCCGGGTCGTCCATCGTGGCGATGCCGAAGTCGGTGAGGACGACCCGGCCGGAGGCTTCGAGCAGGATGTTGCCGGGCTTGACGTCACGGTGCAGGACGCCGGCCCGGTGGGCGGCGGCCAGCGCGTCCATGACCTTGGCGCCGATCCCGGCCGCCTCCCGCGGGTCCAGCGTGCCGCGCTCGCGCAACACGGCTTCCAGGGAGGGGCCGTCGACCAGTTCCATGACGATGAGCGGGCGTCCGTCGACCTCGGTGACGTCGTGGACGGCCACCACACCGGGATGGCGGACCCGGGCCGCCGCGCGGGCCTCGCGCTGCATTCGCAGCCGCAGATCCGCGAGTTCGGGCCCGTCCGCGTCCGAGTAGGTGCGCAGTTCCTTGACGGCGACCTCTCGGCCCAGGACCTCGTCGAGGGCCCGCCAGACCACGCCCATGCCGCCGCGGCCGAGTTGGGCGACGACGCGGTAGCGCCCCGCGAGCAGTCGGCCGGCCTCGTCCGCCTGTCCGTTCTCCCCCGAAGACACCGTTGCCCCGTTCCTGTGGACCTTCGTTGCGTCCGTACAGAGTACGGGGCCCGGGTGACGGCACCGGCCGGTGCAACCGGCCGGCTACTGGGCGGAGACCGTGAGGTCACCGCGTCGCGGTGCCGCAAATCCCTCCAGATCGGCGCGGGTCAGCCCGGTCAGCCGGGCGACCTCGCCGATGTCGAGGGCGCCGCAGTCCAGGCCGCGCAGCAGGTAGCCGCCCAGGGCCTTCGCGGTCGCGGGCTCGTCCATGACGTCGCCGCCGGTCCGGTCGGCGTAGCGGGCGAGGCGGGCCGCGGCCTGCTCAAAACCTTCACGGTAGAAGGCGAAGACGGCCGCGTAGCGGGTGGGGATGTGGCCGGGGTGCATGTCCCAGCCCTGGTAGTAGGCGCGGGCCAGGGCGCGGCGGGTGAGGCCGTAGTGCAGGCGCCAGGCGTCGTGGACCTTCGCCGTCGGGCCGACCGGCAGCACGTTGGTGGAGCCGTCCGAGACGCGTACGCCGGTGCCGGCGGCGGCGACCTGCATGACCGCCTTGGCGTGGTCGGCGGCCGGGTGGTCGCCGGCCTGGTAGGCGGCGGAGACACCGAGGCAGGCGCTGTAGTCGAAGGTGCCGTAGTGCAGGCCCGTGGCGCGGCCCTCGGCGGCCTGGATCATCCGGGCGACGCTCGCGGTGCCGTCGGCGGCGAGGATGGACTGGCTGGTCTCGATCTGGATCTCGAAGCCGATCCGGCCGGGGTCGAGCCGGTGGGCCTTCTCGAAGGCCTCGAGGAGCCGGACCATGGCGGTGACCTGCTCGGGGTAGGTCACCTTGGGCAGCGTGAGGACCAGCCCGTCGGGCAGGCCGCCGGCCTCCACGAGGCCGGTGAGGAAGATGTCGAGGGTGCGGATGCCGCGGTCGCGTACCGGCGCCTCCATGCACTTCATGCGGATGCCCATATAGGGGGCCGCGGTGCCGTTGCCGTACGCCTCGGCGATCAGGCGCGCCGCGCGGGCGGCCGTCTCGTCCTCCTCGGCGTCGGTGCGGGGGCCGTAGCCGTCCTCGAAGTCGACGCGCAGGTCCTCGATGGGCTCGCGCTCCAGTTTGGCGCGGACCCGGGAGTACACCGGCTCGGCGAGTTCGTCGGACAGACCGAGCACGGCGGCGAAGGAGGCGGCGTCGGGGGCGTGTTCGTCGAGGGCCGCGAGGGCCTTCTCGCCCCAGGAGCGGATGGTGTCGGCGGCGAAGACGTCGCCGGGTACGTAGACGGTGTGGACGGGCTGACGGGTGCCGGGGTCGCCGGGGTAACGGCGCTCCAGCTCGGCGTCGACCGGCGCGAGGGAGGCGCTGATCTCCTCGCTGACGGCGCCCGCGAGGCTCGTCGCCACGTTCTCCTGCTGGCCCTGACCCATTCCCATACCCTCCTATTTTCCGCTCTACGGAATCAACAATCCGTAGAATGAAGTTATCTGGGGACCTTCCGGATGGTCAACACCATGTCCACGGGGAGTCACCCCGCCATCTCGCCATGTTCACGCCCATCTCAGGACGCGGTATCACACTGGCATACGCACGCCCCGCACGACTCGTCCGGCCGTTCCCACCGAAGGAGCACGACGTGCCGAACCACAGCCGAGTCACGCGCCGTCTGGGTCTGAAAGCCGCACTGACCGCCGCGGTCGCCGCGCCTCTCTCCAGTACAGCACTGCCGGCGTCCGCCGCCTCGGCGGGCGAGCGCCCGCCCCGCAGGCGGCTTCGGGTCATGTCCTTCAACCTGCGCTTCGCGAGCACCGCGGAGCCCAACAGCTGGACCGTGCGCAGACCGGTGATGCGCGACCTGCTGCGCCGCGAGGCCCCGCACGTCCTCGGCACCCAGGAGGGGATCTTCTCGCAGCTGCTCGACATCGACGCCGACCTCGGCGCTCACTACGACTGGGTGGGCACCGGCCGGCTGCACGGCAGTCGTGACGAGTCGATGGCGATCTTCTACGACTCCCACCGCCTGCGCCCGACCGAGTACGACCACTTCTGGCTCTCCGACAACCCGGACGTGATCGGCTCCACCGCCTGGGGCGCCGCCTTCGCCCGCATGGTCACCTGGGTCCGCTTCCGTGATCTGGCCGACGGCGGGCGGGAGTTCTACGCCCTCAACACCCACTTCGACCATGTGAGCCAGTACGCGCGCGAGCGCAGCGCCGCGCTCATCGCGGAGCGGATCGCCGGATTCGACCGCTCGCTGCCGGTCGTGGTGACCGGGGACTTCAATGTCGCCGCCCACGGGAACCCGGCGTACGACACACTGCTCGGCGCCGGCCTCGTAGACACCTGGGACACCGCGCGCGAACGCGGCGATCTGTACGGCACCTTCCACGGCTACAAGCCGCTGACGCCGAACGGCGACCGCATCGACTGGGTCCTCACCACACCGGACGTCACCGCGCACCGGGCGTCGGTCAACACCTTCTCCGCCGACGGCCAGTTCCCGAGCGACCATCTGCCGGTGCAGGCGTCCCTGACCTTGGGATGAGACGAGGCCCCCGATGACCGTGACGGTCATCGGGGGCCTCGGTGCGCCTGTTCGGGATCAGCCCTTGCGGGACTTGATCTCCTCGGTCAGGGCCGGGACGACGTCGAAGAGGTCGCCGACGACGCCGTAGTCGACCAGCTCGAAGATCGGGGCCTCGGCGTCCTTGTTGATCGCCACGATCGTCTTCGAGGTCTGCATGCCCGCGCGGTGCTGGATCGCGCCGGAGATGCCGGAGGCGATGTACAGCTGGGGCGAGACCGACTTGCCGGTCTGGCCGACCTGGTTGGTGTGCGGGTACCAGCCCGCGTCCACGGCGGCACGCGAGGCACCGACGGCCGCGCCGAGGGAGTCGGCGAGGGCCTCGATGATCGAGAAGTTCTCGGCGCCGTTGACGCCACGGCCACCGGAGACCACGATCGCGGCCTCGGTGAGCTCCGGACGCCCGGTCGACTCACGCGGCGTGCGCGCGGTCACCTTGGTGCCGGTGGCCTGGGCGGAGAAGGTCACCGAGAGGGCCTCGACCGCACCGGCGGCCGGGGCGGCCTCCACGGCGGCGCTGTTGGGCTTGACCGTGATGACCGGGGTGCCCTTGGCGACCCGGGACTTGGTGGTGAAGGACGCGGCGAACACCGACTGGGTGGCCACCGGGCCCTCGTCGCCGGCCTCGAGGTCGACGGCGTCGGTGATGATGCCGGAGCCGATGCGCAGCGCCAGACGCGCGGCGATCTCCTTGCCCTCGGCGGAGGACGGCACCAGCACCGCGGCCGGGGAGACGGCCTCGACGGCGGCCTGGAGGGCGTCGACCTTCGGGACGACCAGGTAGTCGGCGTACTCGGCGGCCTCGTGGGTGAGGACCCGGGCCGCGCCGTGCTCGGCGAGCGTGGCGGCGGTGTCGGCGGCGCCGTTGCCCAGCGCGACGGCGACCGGCTCGCCGACGCGGCGGGCCAGGGTCAGCAGCTCCAGAGTGGGCTTGCGGACGGCACCGTCCACGTGATCGACGTAGACGAGAACTTCAGCCATGGGATTGCTCTCCTGCGTAACGAAGTTGAGGGGCGGTCAGCGAAGGCGGGCTCAGATGAACTTCTGGCCCGCGAGGAACTCGGCGAGCTGCTTGCCGCCCTCGCCCTCGTCCTTGACGATCGTGCCGGCGGTGCGGGCCGGACGCTCGGTCGCGGACTCGACCGCGGTCCAGGCACCCTCCAGGCCGACCTCCTCGGCCTCCAGCTCCAGGTCGGAGAGGTCCCAGGACTCGACCGGCTTCTTCTTGGCGGCCATGATGCCCTTGAAGGACGGGTAGCGCGCCTCGCCCGACTGGTCGGTGACCGACACGACGGCCGGCAGGGACGCCTCGAGCTGCTCGGAGGCGGCGTCGCCGTCCCGGCGGCCCTTGACGGTGCCGTCCTCGACGGAGACCTCGGACAGCAGGGTGACCTGCGGGACGCCCAGGCGCTCGGCCAGCAGGGCCGGAACGACGCCCATGGTGCCGTCGGTGGAGGCCATGCCGGAGATCACCAGGTCGTAGCCGGCCTTCTCGATCGCCTTCGCCAGCACCAGCGAGGTGCCCAGGGCGTCGGTGCCGTGCAGGTCGTCGTCCTCGACGTGGATCGCCTTGTCGGCGCCCATGGACAGCGCCTTGCGCAGGGCGTCCTTGGCGTCCTCGGGGCCCACCGTCAGGACGGTGACCTCGACGTCGTCGTCGGAGTTCTCGGAGATCTGCAGTGCCTGCTCGACCGCGTACTCGTCGAGCTCGGAGAGCAGACCGTCCACGTCGTCCCGGTCGACGGTCAGGTCATCGGCGAAGTGCCGGTCGCCAGTGGCGTCGGGCACGTACTTCACAGTGACAACGATCCTCAAGCTCACGCCGGCTCTCCTACTGCGTCGACATTTCTCTGCTGCCTACTTGCAGGCAGCATAGGCGCCCCAAGCGGCTGTTCCCGATCGGGGCGACCCGCGCTCCGAGCGAAATATTACTCGTCAGTACAACCAGTTCGTTCCCGCTAAGCAAGCGCTTTGAACTGTGACCTTTGCAACGCAGCGTAATCGGAAACCGACGGCTTCGCAGAACCTCGGAAGGCGGGGTCGGTCACATCGGTTCGGTGAGGTCAGTCACGCAGGCCGTTGAACCGGCCCTGGTGATAGACCAGCGGACGCCCCGGACCACCGGGATCGCCGAGGACGACCTCGGCCAGCACGATGCGGTGATCGCCGGCCGGCACGCGCGCCGCGACCCGGCACACCATCCAGGCCGGGACGTCGTCCAGGAGGGGGACGCCCTCGGGACCCTCGCGCCAGGCGGTGGCCGGGCCGAAGCGGTCGGCGCCGCTGCGGGCGAAGGTGGCGGCCAGGTCCTGCTGGTGCTCGCCGAGCAGGTGGACGCCCACGTGTTCCGTCGCCGAGATCGCCGGCCAGCTGGAGGCGCCGGTGCCGACGCCGAACGAGAGCATCGGAGGCTCGGCGGAGACCGAGGTGAGGGATGTGGCGGTGAAGCCGACCGGGCCCGACGGACCGCGGGCGGTGATCACGGCCACCCCGGCGGCATGCCGCCGGAAGACGGAGCGGAGCAGGTCGGGAGAGGCGAGCCGAGGGGTACCGAGGCCGGGGACGACCGTCATGGAGCTGTCCTTCTGCGAGGGGAGGCGTGCGGATCGGTGGCCGTTCAACGGCTCGGACAGCACGCGCTCGCGGTACGGGCCAGATCGACATGGACCCGTCCGAAGAGAAGGAGTTCCTCAGGCATACGGTCAGACTGACGATACGTGGTGCGCACAGTCAAGTACGTCCCGTCATGTGGGAGATGACTCACCCTCGGGGTCCCCGCCATGCCACAGCCCCTCAGACCGCCTCCCCCAGAGCGGCGATCACGTCCGCCTTGCGGGGCTGTCCGGTGGCCCGCCGCACCACGTGGCCGTCGGCGTCCAGGACGAGCACGGTCGGAGTCCTGAGGATGTCGAGCCGGCGTACGAGGTCCAGATGGTCCTCGGCGTCGAGCTCGACGTGGGTCACGCCCGGGACCATGCCGGCGACCTCGCCGAGGACGCGCCGGGTGGCCCGGCAGGGCGCGCAGAAGGCGCTGGAGAACTGCACGAGGGTGGCGCGCTCGCCGAGCTCGCCGCCCAACTCGGCCGCGCCGAGCCGCTTTCCGTCGTCGCGCCCGCGCACCCTTACTCTCCCGCTCCGCCGCCGATGCAGCACCCCGTAGGCGCTCGCCGCCGCGAGCACCGCCACGCACACCAGGATTCCGGTCATCACCCTGCTCAAGCGTTCACGAGACTGCAAAGATTCCCGACTCCCCGGGAGCCTTTCCCATGCGGAATGCTTGATTCATGGACATCGATGTGAGGGGGCCGCGCTTCGGGGCGGCCGTGACGACCGTCGTGCTGGCGGTCGTTCTGGTCACCGGGAGCGCCTGGCTGCTGGCCTGGCAGACGCTGGCGTTCACGCTGGGCACGGCCGGCGGGGTGGGCCGATCGCCGTACGGCCGGCTCTTCCGTACGGCCGTCCGTCCCCGGATCGGCCCGCCGACGGAGTTCGAGGCTCCGGAGCCGCCGCGGTTCGCGCAGGCGGTCGGGATGGTCTTCGCGGGGCTCGGGCTGGTCGGCTACACGTTCGGTCCGGACTGGCTGGGTCCGGCCGCCACCGGGGCCGCACTCGCGGCCGCCTTCCTCAACGCCGGCTTCGGCTACTGCCTGGGGTGCGAGATGTACCTGCTCGTGCGGCGACTGACGGTGCGCGCGGGGTAAAGGCAACGCCAAAATCCGAGGTGGATCAAGGGGCGACGTGACGAGGATCTCGCCGTTCCCCGGCACTTGGGCTTGGCCCTCGGGCGTTCTTGGGGCACGATCTGCGACAAGCCGTAAACCTACGGCTGCGTAACTTTCCCCACCGGGAGCCTCTGGGAGCCTCCTTCCCAGGCAGAGAAGGAAGGGTCCACCCCGTCCATGGCAGAGCTTGTCTACCGTCCCGTCGTCGGTTTCGCCCAGACCCTGTTCAAGGCGTGGGACCTCAAGATCGACTGCAAGGGGTCGGAGAACATTCCGCGCTCGGGCGGCGCCGTGCTGGTGAGCAACCACATCAGCTACCTGGACTTCGTCTTCAACGGCCTGGCCGCTCTGCCGCAGAAGAGACTCGTGCGCTTCATGGCGAAGGAGTCCGTGTTCCGGCACCGGATCTCCGGTCCGCTGATGCGCGGCATGAAGCACATCCCGGTGGACCGCAAGCAGGGTGAGGCGGCCTACGCCCACGCGCTGGACTCGCTGCGCTCCGGCGAAATCGTCGGGGTCTTCCCGGAGGCCACGATCTCGCAGTCGTTCACGCTGAAGAGCTTCAAGTCGGGCGCCGCCCGGCTGGCCCAGGAGGCGGGCGTCCCGCTGATCCCGATGGCCGTCTGGGGCACCCAGCGCCTGTGGACCAAGGGCCACCCGCGCAACTTCAAGCGCAGCCACACCCCGATCACCATCCGGGTCGGCGAGGCGATCGAGGCCTCCAAGGACAAGTACGCCGGCGCCATCACCCGCCAGCTGCGCGAACGCGTCCAGGAACTCCTGGAGGCCGCCCAGCGCGCCTACCCGGTCCGCCCCAAGGACGCCACGGACACCTGGTGGATGCCGGCCCACCTGGGCGGCACGGCCCCTACGCCGGAGCAGGTCCGCGCGGCCGAGGCGCACTGACGCCCGGCCGGTTCAGGAGGCCGGCGGCCGGACCTCGATCCGCGCCCCCGGGCTGAACTTCTCCAGCAGGTCGGCGAGTTCTTCCGCCGCGCTCCCGACGTCGGCGACGGGCATCGGCGCGAGGCTCTCCAGCAGGAAGATTGCGGACACCGTCTCCTCGGTGAGGCGGGTGCGCGGGCCCTGGCGCCAGTTCCAGCGGCGGCAGGTGACGCCCGCCTCGTCGCGCCACACGATCTCGCCCGCGTCCGGGTGCTCGATCACCTGCTCCCCGCCGGCGACGGTGACGAAGTCCTCCTCCCCGGTGGCACGCACCAGGTGCATGGCGCCCTCGATGCGGTCGATGTCCTCGCCGCCCACGGGGACGAGACGGGCGACGCTGATGGCGTTGTAGACGTCCACCAGGAGGTTGATCCGGGGCAGGCCCGCCTCCGACAGCGCCCGTTTGACCAGCGCCTCCGCGGAGTTGCGGGTGCGTGAGGGCTTCGACCCGAAGGCCGTGTACGCCTGCCGCCAGGCCGCCATGTGCGGGTCCTCGTGCGGCGCACGCCCGGCCAGACGTACGGCCAGGCGCCTGGCCGCGTCGTCGAGGAGCGCGGAACTGGCGTCCGTGCTGGGGCCGTTGACCAGCCCGTGCGCCTCGACGGCGACGTGCGTGAAGCCGGGCACGAGCGCGCGCACCTCGTCGGACACGGTCAGCGTGAGAGTCATCGTCCGCCTTCTCCCGGGGATCAGAGTGCGGTGGGGAGTGTCCGCCACGAGTGCGGTCTGTCGGAGGCTGCCTTGAGGACATCGAGCACCGCCGGATGCGGTGCAGCATACAGGTCCGGACAGTCCAGCTCATTGGACTCGGGGTCGGGCACGAAGACCAGCCGCTCCCCGTCGAGCGAGAGCTGCGCGTCCACGCCCGGCTTGTTGCCCCGGGGGTCCCGCCGATGTCAGGCCCCGTTTGATCCGTACGGCGACCAGGCCGTGCGGCACCGCGAACTTCTGGTGGCACCGCGCGGTCGGGATTCCTCGGCCCGCAGCAGCGCGGCCGGCGCGTGGGCCTTGGCGTAAAAGATGCCGGATCTCCTGCTCCAGGACGTCGGAGGCGCGCCAGGTGACCCGGGCTGGGCCTGCGCCCCGTGGTGGCGGCGCAGGCGGTCGCCGGCCAGGACGACCTGCCGGACGCCGATCCATCTGCACGACGAGGCGTCCCACACGATGGAGGTGGGGCTGCGGATCGACGAGGTGGTGCGCGGGGCGCGCACCACCGTCGAGACCCTCAAACGACGACCCGGAGCGGCCCATCAGCATTCGACCCGGACCTGCGCGACAACCGGGCGCAGATCGTGGTCAGCTGACGGACGGCGCCGCTAGCGTGCCATCTCCTCCTTCAGCGCCGCCACGAACGCGTCCACGTCGTCCTCGGTCGTGTCGAACGCGCACATCCAGCGCACGACGCCGGCCGTCTCGTCCCAGAAGTAGAAGCGGAACCGCTTCTGCAGGCGCTCGCTCACGTCGTGGGGTAGCTTGGCGAACACACCGTTGGCCTGCACCGGGTAGAGGATCTCCACACCGTGCAAGGCGCGCACGCCCTCGGCGAGGCGCTGGGCCATCTCGTTGGCGTGCCGGGCGTTGCGCAGCCACAGGTCCTTGGCGAGCAGGGCCTCCAACTGCACCGACACGAAGCGCATCTTGGAGGCGAGCTGCATGGACAGCTTGCGCAGATGCTTCATGTGGCTGACGGCGTCCTGGTTGAGGACGACGACCGCCTCGCCGAACAGGGCGCCGTTCTTGGTGCCGCCGAGGGAGAGGATGTCGACGCCGACCGCGTTGGTGAACGTCCGCATGGGGACGTTCAGCGAGGCGGCGGCGTTGGCTATCCGGGAGCCGTCCAGGTGCACCTTCATGCCGTGCGCGTGGGCGTGGTCGCAGATCGCTCGGATCTCGTCCGGTGTGTAGAGGGTGCCCAGTTCGGTGCTCTGGGTGATCGAGACGACCTGGGGCATCGCCCGGTGCTCGTCGTCCCAGCCGTACGCCTGCCGGTCGATCAGCTCGGGGGTGAGCTTGCCGTCGGGGGTGGGCACGGTGAGCAGCTTGAGGCCGCCCATGCGCTCCGGGGCGCCGCCCTCGTCGACGTGGATGTGCGCGCTCTCGGCGCAGATCACCGCGCCCCAGCGGTCGGTGACCGCCTGGAGCGCGACGACGTTGGCACCGGTGCCGTTGAACACCGGGAACGCCTCGGCGGTCGCGCCGAAGTGGCTGCGCACGATCCGCTGGAGGTTCTCGGTGTAGTCGTCCTCGCCGTACGCCACCTGGTGCCCGCCGTTGGCCAGGGCCAGGGCGGCGAGCACCTCGGGGTGGGCGCCGGCGTAGTTGTCACTGGCGAAGCCGCGGACGTCCGGGTCGTGGTGACGCCGGGCGTCGGTCTTCGGAGGGTTCACGGCTTCTCGGTCAGCCACAGGCGGTTTCCGTTCACTTCGGCGGCGGGCTTGTCCCAGACGCCGACGACGGCCTCGGCCAGGTCCTTGACGTCCGTGAAGCCCGCGAACTTCGCGTTGGGGCGGTCGGCGCGCATCGCGTCGTGCACCAGCGCCTTCACCACCAGGATGGCAGCAGCGGACGTCAGCTCCTCGGCGCCGGCGGCCTTGCGGAAGGCGTCGGCCAGCGCGAGGGTCCACGCCTCGGCGGCGGCCTTGGCGGCTGCGTACGAGGCGTTGCCGGCGGTCGGCTTCGAGGCACCGGCGGCGCTGATCAGCAGGTACCGGCCGCGCTCGCTGCGCTGGAGCGGCTCGAAGAAGGCGAGCGAGGTGTGCTGCACGGTGCGGATGAGCAGCAGCTCCAGGAAGTCCCAGTCGTCGAGGCTGGTCTTGATGAAGGTCTCGCTGCCGCGCCAGCCGCCGACGAGATGGACGAGGCCGTCGACGCGGCCGAACTCCTTCTCGGTGCGCAGTGCCCAGTCACGGGTGGAATCCAGGTCGAGCAGGTCGACCGTCTCGCCGGTGACCGCCGCGCCGCCGGAGGCGTAGCGCGCGGCGTCCACGGCCTCCGCCAGCCGCTCGGGGTCGTTGTCCGCGCCGACCACGGTGGCGCCCGCTTCCGCGAGTCGCCGCAGTGCCGCCCGGCCCGCGGGTCCACCCGCGCCGGCCACCGCGATCACCGCACCGCTGAGAGCTCCGTTCCCCGCCATCTTCTTCGCCTCCTGCTGAGCCGTGTTCTCGGTGCCGCTGTCGCTCACGCGGCGACTCGCTCGGCGCTCTCCGCCGTGATGCCCTTGGTGGAGGCGATCACGTTCTTCAGCTTCTTGGAGAGGGCCTCATAGAACATGCTCAGCGGAAACTCGTCCGGAAGCACGTCATCGACGAGCTTGCGCGGCGGCTGGGTCGTGTCCAGGGCGTCCGGACCCTTGGCCCAGCGGGATCCCGGGTGCGGGGCGAGGTAGGTGGAGACGAGCTCGTAGCCGGCGAACCAGTGCACGAGCTTCGGGCGGTCGATGCCGTCGCGGTAGAGGTTCTCGATCTCGGCGCACAGCTGGTTGGTGACCTGCGGGGCCCGGTCCCAGTCGATGTGCAGCTTGTTGTCGGTCCAGCGGACGACGTCGTGCTTGTGCAGGTAGGCGAAGAGCAGCTGGCCGCCGAGGCCGTCGTAGTTGCGCACGCGCTCGCCGGTGACCGGGAAGCGGAACATGCGGTCGAACAGCACGGCGTACTGCACGTCACGGGCCTGCGGGACGCCGTCGGCCTGGAGTTTCACGGCCTCCTTGAAGGCGGTGAGGTCACAGCGCAGCTCCTCCAGGCCGTACATCCAGAACGGCTGGCGCTGCTTGATCATGAACGGGTCGAACGGCAGGTCGCCGTGGCTGTGGGTGCGGTCGTGGACCATGTCCCACAGGACGAACGCCTCCTCGGTGCGCCGCTGGTCGTGGACCATCGCGGCGATGTCCTCGGGCAGGTCGAGGCCCAGGATGTCGACGGCGGCGTCGGTGACGCGGCGGAAGCGGGCGGCCTCGCGGTCGCAGAAGATGCCGCCCCAGCTGAAGCGCTCGGGCGCCTCGCGCACGGCGATCGTCTCCGGGAAGAGCACGGCGGAGTTGGTGTCGTACCCGGCCGTGAAGTCCTCGAACTTGATGCCGCAGAACAGCGGGTTGTCGTAGCGGGTGCGCTCCAGCTCGGCCAGCCAGTCCGGCCAGACCATGCGCAGGACGACCGCCTCGAGGTTGCGGTCGGGGTTGCCGTTCTGCGTGTACATCGCGAAGACGACCAGGTGCTGGAGGCCGTCGGCGCGGCTCGCGGCGGGCTGGAAGGCCAGCAGCGAGTCGAGGAAGTCGGGCACCTCGAAGCCGCCCTCGGCCCAGCGGCCGAGGTCCTTCACGAGGGCCGTGTGGTAGGCCGCGTCGTGCGGCAGCAGCGGGCTCAGCTCCTCGACGGCCGCCACGACACGCCGTAGGGCCGCCTCGGCGTCGGCCCGCGCGGGCGCGCCCTCGGCCTCGAAGTCGATCGACCCGTCCTTGGACTGCCATGGCCGGATCAGCTCCACGGCATCCTTGAGCACCGGCCACGCCGGGTGCTCAACCACCCTGGTCACGGGAGGAACCTGCTCCTCCGAAGCCGCCTGCACAAGAATTTCCGTCATGTCCCATCCTCCACGGGAGAACCTCGCGTAAGCACACCGTATGCATACGGGGTTTCTCTCAGCAAGTGGATGTTCGGGAAATTATCCTGTGCACACCTAAGGTCACAGAACTTTTTCCTGTTGGATGTCTCGCCGACGATTAGACGGGCCTCCAGCGGGCATACGCGGAGCCGACCCGCGAGATCCGGTCAATCCCCGGAGGACTCGCCCACGCCAGGGTGACCACCCATAGGGGTGCGAACCAGGCACGGCACGCCCCTCCCCGCAAACCCTGTGTACACGTGGGGTTCATCACGCGCACAGGCCACTAGGCTGCGGCTCGGCCCACGCGAACAGTCCGCTCCGGTTCGCGCGAGCTGCCCCCGCCGCCGTCGACGGAAGCGAGTTGAACCTTGAACTTCCTTACCATCGGTCACCGCGGAGTCATGGGTGTCGAACCCGAGAACACCCTCCGTTCCTTCGTCGCCGCCCAGCAGGCCGGCCTCGATGTCATCGAACTGGATCTCCACCTCAGCAAGGACGGCGCCCTCGTCGTCATGCACGACACCGATGTGGACCGCACGACCGACGGAACCGGCCCGGTCGCCGACAAGACCCTCGCCGAGCTGCGCGCCCTGGACGCGGGCCGCGGCGAGCGCGTACCGGTCTTCGATGAGGTCCTGGAGGCCGTGAGGTCACCCCTCCAGGCCGAGATCAAGGACGTGGCCGCAGCCCGGGTGCTCGCCGAGGTGATGACCGACCGGGACCTGGCACCCCGTGTCGAGGTGTCCTCGTTCCACGACGAGGCCGTCGCCGAGATCGCCCGCCTGGTGCCCGGGGTGCGCACCGCGCTGATCGCCAGCCGCTACGGCACCGACATCGTGGACCGCGCCGTGGCGGCCGGTGCCGCGACGGTCTGCCTGAACATCCGCCGGCTCACCCTGGAGGTCGTGGAGCACGCCCGCAAGGCGGACCTCAGGATCATCGGCTGGGTGGTGAACACCCAGGACCACCTGCGTCTCGTGCGGGCCCTGGAGCTGGACGGCGCGACCACCGACTATCCGGAGATCAAGCGCACCGGCCGCTTCACCGCGTGAGTCTCACGCCAGCACCTTGACCAGCAGCTCGAACTGGAGGTCGGCGCGCTGCGGGATGCCGAAGCGCTCGTCGCCGTACGGGAACGGGGTCATCCGGCCCGTACGGCGGTAGCCGCGCCGCTCGTACCAGGCGATCAGGTCGTCGCGTACGGAGATCACGGTCATGTGCATCTCGGTGGCGCCCCAGGTCTCGCGGGCCTGCCGCTCCGCCTCCGCGATGATCACCTTGCCGAGTCCGGCGCCCTGGAGCGCGGGGCTGACCGCGAACATTCCGAAGTAGGCGTGGGTCCCGCGGTGTTCGAGCTGGCAGCACGCGACGACCCGGCCGTCCCGCTCGACGGTGAGCAGCCGGCTGTCGGGCGACTTGACGACCGCCAGCACGCCCTCCGGGTCGGTCCGCTGTCCTTCGAGGATGTCCGCCTCGGTGGTCCACCCGGCCCGGCTGGAGTCCCCGCGGTAGGCGGACTCGATCAGCGCGACCAACGTGTCCACGTCGGCGTCGGTGGCCTCGCGGAAGACGAGTCCGGCAAAGGCGTCGGGCGCGGCGGTGTCCATGGTGCGGTTCTCCCCTTCACGGGCGCGGCTCGGGCACCGCTGAGCCTAACGCGCCGCTAGGCTCCCGCTGCATGGTGCACGTACTGAGCGGCCGGACCCTGCTGCGGCCCACCGATCCCGAACGGTCCCGTGTCTTCTACGGCGAGCAGCTCGGCCTCGCCGTCTACCGCGAGTTCGGCACCGGACCCGAGCGCGGCACCGTCTACTTCCTCGGCGGCGGCTTCCTGGAGGTCTCCGGACGTTCCGAGACGCCGGCGTCCCCGGCCCTGCGGCTGTGGATGCAGGTCGCGGATGTCGCCGCCGCGCACGAGGAACTGGTGGCGAAGGGCGTCGAAGTCGTGCGGCCTCCCGTGAAGGAGCCCTGGGGGCTGATCGAGATGTGGATCGCCGACCCGGACGGGACGCCGATCGTGCTGGTGGAGGTGCCGGCGGATCATCCGATTCGCTTCCGCCCCGGAATCTAGGGTGGCGGCTCGTGGCCGGCCGGCGCGGGCCGACTCCCGCCGGATGGCCGGGGTCCGGGGCGGGGCTCAGCATGCTGGAGGGGGCCTTCGCCGCGGGAGGAACGCCATGAAGCTCGACAAGCCGGTGACCGGCGGGCCCAACGGGCGGGGCATCGCCGTACTGCGGGATCCGCAGGGTGCGGTGTTCGGCGTGTACCACGAGCCCCCGCGGCCCTGATACCCGGTTCAGGCACGCAACGCGCCCAGCCGGCCCTCCAGCCGGCCGAGCAACTCGCCCAGCAAGGAAGCGAGTTCGCCGCGCCCCTCGGAGTCGAGTTCGGACAGTACCGAGGTCTCGTAGGCGAGTTGCTCCGGCAGGATGCCGTCCACGAGTTCCCGGCCCTCGTCGGTGAGACGGAGGTGGGCCACGCGCCGGTCGCGGGTGTCGCCGCGGCGCTCGACCAGGCCCCGTTCGGTCAGCTGCTTGAGGCGCTTGGTGACGGCGGCCCCCGAGGAGAAGGTCTCGCGGGCGAGCTCGCTGGGCGTCAGTTCGTGGCCGGTGCGGCGCAGCGCGCCGAGCAGGTCGAACTCGGGACGGCTCAGGCCCGCGCGGCGCAGGGGGGCGTCCTCGGCCTGCTGGAGGAGGGCGGCGCAGCGGTTGATGCGGCCGATGATCTCCATGGGCGCGGTGTCGAGGTCGGGGTGGACGCTCTGCCACTGCCGGACCACGGCGGCCACCGTGTCGCGTCTCGTCCCGGTCGGCCCGCCGCTGGTCGCCGTCATGGCCGTACGCCCTCCGTCGTGTTGCCCGTGCGCTGGTCCGGGTGCCGTCCTCGGCTACTACCCGTAGCGGCGAGCGTACGTGGTCCGGCGCGCTCGGCACGCACGACCCGCGCCCGGTGCGGCACCACGACGGCGGCGGCGAGCCCGACGAGCGCGCCGACCAGGGTGTCCACGACCCGCTCGGTGATCAGCGGCCAGGGCTCCTGGAACCCGGCGAACTCGGTGATCAGCAGTGCCATCGGGGTCACACAGACGCTGCCGAGCCAGTAGTTGCGGCCGATGAGCGCCTCGGCGCCGAAGTTGAGGGCGAGGCAGCACAGGACCAGCGCGACCTGTCCGGTGTGGGCGAGCGGCACCAGCGCGGCGAAGAAGAGGACGCCGAGGAGGTTGCCGACGACGCGCTGGACGCCGCGGCCCCAGGTGAGGGCGAGGTCGGCCTGATACAGGGACGCGGCGGTGACCAGGGCCCAGTACGGGCGGCCGATGCCGAGGGCCAGGGAGGCGTAGCCGGCGAGGGCGCAGCCGAGGGCGGTGCGCAGGGCGAGCGGGGCCAGCGGGCGCAGGCGGTGCCACAACGGGCCGGGGTGCGGGGCGACTTCGGAGTCGACACCGGCGAGGTCGGGGACCTCGGGAACGGGCCGGTCGTCGGCGGGTGCGGCGAGGGCTGCCTCGGCTCGGGCCACGAGGCGTTCGAGGGCGCGGCGGGTGCCGGAAGAGGCGGCAGACGGGGTGGCGGCTGTGGGGCGCAGTGCCTGCCGGGCGGCCTGCACGGCGAGGACGGTGGCGGCGTGGGTCGCGATGGCGTCCTGTCCGCTGCCGTGGGCCTCGGCGTGCGCCGCGGCGGCGTTCAGGGCTGCCGCGGTGGCCCGGCGCTCCGGGCCGTGCGGGCGCAGCAGGCCGGGGGCCATGCCGACGAGCCAAGCCCAGGCGCCGGCCGCCGCGGCGAGCCCCAGGTGGTCCGGGATCCGGTCCAAGGGCTGCGGGACGAACAGGGCGGCGGAGCTGATGAAGGTGAGGACGACGTTGCCGGGCGGTCCGATGCGGGTCGCGTCGCACAGCACCTTCTGCACGGCCGCCAGCATCGCACCGACGGCGACGAGGGCGACGGCGCTGCGGGTCAGGGAGGCTGCGAGCAGGGCGGTGGCGAGACCGCCGAGCATGCCGAGGACCACCCGTGCCAGGGCGCGGGCCCGAGCGGCGTAGGGACGGTTGTGGGCGTACAGCGCGCACAGGGACCCGGCCATCGTGTACATGGCCAGGTCCAGGCGGCCCAGCGCGAGAAGGGCGAGGTTGGGCGGGGCGACGGCGGCGACCGCGCTCAGGGCGGGCTTGAACCAGATGTCGGAGGGCCGGCCGAGGCGCAGCACTCCGGCGAGCGGGAGACGGCTGCTCATGACCATCACCTTAGCAAGTGTTTTACTCGTAAAGCATGTCACCCCCTACGGCGTGACCTGCCGTGCTCCGCCGAATGCTCCCCGTGTACACCCTTGCGCTTGCGTGCGCGCCGCGCGGCCGGGGCATCGACGGACTGACCGAGACCGTCGAGCGGGGAGGTGCGCGTGCACGGACCGGCTTCGCCCGGCTGGCTGCTGGTCGCGCTGTGTGCGGCGACCGGGGCCTACTGCCTGCTGCGGATGCGCAGTCACGTCGAGGAACAGCGCCGCACCGCGGGTGGCGAGGCGCTGATGGGGTTCGGCATGGCCGCGATGGCGGTGCCTGCCGCGGTGTTCACGCCGCCGTCGTGGGCCTGGCCCGTCTACGCCGCCGTGTTCGGCGCGGCAGCCCTGCACGCCCTGTGGTCCGCCCGGGCGGGCGGGCACCATCTGCACCACATGGTGGGGGCCTCGGCGATGGTCTACATGGCGATCGCGATGGCGGCGTCGCCGGGCCGTCACGGCGGTTCCGGCGTCCCGTACGTGACGGGCGCCTTGCTCGGGTACTTCACGGGCTACGTGCTGCTCTGCGGGGTCCGGCTGGTGCCGGTCACCGCCGGTGCCGACGGGGGTACCGGGTGGGGCGACCGGCCGGAGCTGGCGCGGGCCTGCCGGCTGTCGATGGGGATCGCCATGGTGGCGATGCTGCTGACGCTGTGACGCGGGGTCGCGGGGTCGCGCCCGGTGACTGGGCCGTACACGCACACGGCGCCACCCCATTGACGCATGAGAACTCGGACCGCACTCCTCCGTGGTCTGTGTCACTTTGGCGCGGGTGTCCGTACCCCTGAGCGATTCGGCGCTCATAGGGTGCTTCCCATGATGGTCACCGCGGCACTGTTGCTGCTCGGCGCCCTGACCGCCGTCCTCGCCCCGCGGCTGCTCGCGCGGGCGGACTGGCCGGACCGAGAACCGGTGGTCGCGCTGTGGGTGTGGCAGTGCGTCGTCGCGGCCGTACTGCTGTGCTGTGCACTGTCGATGACGCTCAGTGCGGCGGCCGCGTGGCAGGCCGTGCGCGGCCATGTGTTCGCGCCGGCGCCGAGTGCCGTCGTCGAGGCGTACGCACTCGGAGTGGGCGGTTCCTGGGCGTCGACGACCGCGGTGACACTCGCGTGCGGCGGGCTGTGGACCGGGGCGATGCTGGTGCGCGAGGTGGCACGCGCGCGTACCCGGCGCCGGCACCGCAGGGCCGAACTCCTCGTGCGCTCACCGCTGTTGCCGGGCGAGGAGACGGGGAACGACCGTCTGGTGATCCTGGAGGGCGAACGGCCGGACGCCTGGTGGCTGCCCGGCACGGCGCCCCGGCTCGTCATCACCACGGCCGCGCTGCGCCGCCTCAAGGGACGGCAGCTGGACGCGGTACTCGCGCACGAACAGGGGCACGCGCAGGCCCGGCACGACTGGCTGCTGCACTGTTCGGGGGCGCTCGCGGGCGGTTTTCCGCAGGTGCCGGTGTTCGCCGCGTTCCGTGACGAGATGCACCGACTGGTCGAACTCGCCGCCGACGACATGGCGTCCCGCCGCTTCGGCCGGCTGACCACCGCCCTCGCCCTGGTCGAACTCAACGAGGACCGGGGCGTGTTCGGCCCCTGCCCGACCGCGCACACGCACGTGCCGCAGCGCGTGAACCGGCTGCTCACTCCCCCGGACCGCCTCACGGCAGGCCGACGACTGCGTCTGACCGCAGCGGCCGCGCTGGTCCCGGCGGTGCCGGTGCTGGTCGCGGTCGTACCTGGGCTGCGGGCGCTGGGGTAGCAGGGACGGCGGGCCCGGCGGGCACACCCCATGCCGAGACACCGCACCCGGGAGCCGCACCCCACGCCGAGACACCGCACCCGGCGGCCGCGGCTACCCCTTGCCGGGGCGCTGGGTGGCCGGGCCGGCAGACCCCCATGCCGGAACACCCGCACCGGGCAGCCACGACTACCCCTGCCAGGGCACTGGACGGCCAGACGGGCACACCCCCACACCCGAAACCGCACCCGGCAGCCGCGACTACCCCTGCCGGGGCACTGGATGGCCGGGCCGGCGCACCCTCATGCCGGAACACCCGCCCGGGCGGCCGTGGGCTGCCCTTGGCGGGAGCCGCGCACAGGGAGCACGCCCGCCGCCAGGACACCGGCCCTCGTCGGGATGGCCCGCTCACCACCGGGTACCCGTCAGCCGATGTCGCTCCGGGCCACGGCCCGGTTCTCCTGGCGGGCGACCCAAACCCGCCCCCGGCATTGGCTTCTTGCCCCATCGGTCGGCGAGGATCGCAGTATGCACACCCAGTCCGTCGAGTCCCCGCCCCGCCCACCGGCCGAGCGCGGAACCTCCCGCTGGGCCGGTGCCCTGGCGCTGTGCTCGGCGCTGCTGCTCGCCCTGGTCGCCGTGCGCTGGCACCCGCTGATGAACGTGGACGACGGCATCGCGGACACCACGCACGGCTGGGCGGTGGACGAGCCCGGCGTCACGCACGCGTTCCGCATCCTGACGGACTGGGTCTGGGATCCATGGACGATGCGCATACTGACCTTCGCGGTAGCGATCTGGCTCGTGTGGCGCAGAGCCGCCCGCTGGACGGCGCTATGGCTGTTGGCCACATGTCTGCTCGCCACACTGTTCCAGCAGTTCCTGAAGGCCGTGGTCGACCGCCCCCGCCCGGTCTGGCCCGACCCGGTCGACTCCGCCCACTACTCCGCCTACCCCTCCGGCCACGCCATGACGGCCATGGTCGTCTGCGGACTCCTGCTGTGGCTCCTGCACCGGTACGGCGTCCGAGGCACCCTGTGGCGCACGGCCGTCGCCGTGGGAGTGATCTCCGTGGCCGGCGTCGGCCTGACCCGGATCTGGCTCGGCGTCCACTGGGTCACGGACGTCGTCGGCGGCTGGCTGCTCGGCGCGTTGGTCGTGGCCGTGGCGGTGCGGGTGCACACCCACCGGCGGGGCTGAGCGCGCACCGGCGATGCGGTGCACCGGAGGGGGTCACGCACACATCGGAGGCGTCGAACGCAGACCCGGGGGCGTGGTGCACCGGAGGCGTCGATCTTCCCGCGCGGCCGGGGCACGGCCCCGTAGGATCCCACCATGACCGCAGTTCTGTTCGATTTCTCCGGAACCCTCTTCCGTGTCGAATCCACCGAGTCCTGGCTGCGCGGAGTGATCGCCGAGGCGGGAGTGGAGCTCGCCGAGGCCGAGGTGGCCGAGGCGGCGCAGGCACTGGAGACGATGGGGGCACTCCCCGGCGGAGGTGCCCCCTCCTGGCTGCCCGAGGACGTCGCGAGCGTCTGGGGAGTGCGCGACAAGAGCGCGGAACTGCACCGGGCGGCCTACACCGGACTCTCCCGGCATGTGCCGCTCCCCCACGACCGGTTGCACGACCTGCTGTACGACCGCCACATGTCCCCGGCCGCCTGGGTGCCGTACCCCGACACCGCCGAGGTGTTGGGGGCGCTGCGCGAGCGCGGCATCGGGGTGGGCGTGGTCAGCAACATCGGCTGGGACATCCGCCCGGTGTTCCGCGAGCACGGGCTCGACCCGTACGTGGACACCTACGTGCTGTCCTACGAGCACGGCGTGCAGAAGCCCGACCCCCGACTGTTCCGGACGGCCTGCGCGGCGCTCGACGTGGATCCGCGCGACGTCGTCATGGTCGGCGACGACCGGCGGGCCGACGGCGGCGCGGCGGCGCTGGGCTGCGCGGTGCACTTCGTGGATCATCTGCCGGCGGCCGAGCGGCCGGACGGGCTGCGGCCGGTCCTGGATCTGGTGAGCGCCGGGGTGCGGACGAACGGCGCCGACCCGCGGAACGGCCACTGAACAAGTAGCCTCCGGCGACCATCGCCCTGGGCTGAGCCCGCCCCGGGCGATCCCCCGCGTCGCCCGGGGCGGACGGCAACCCCGACCGGTCCTCATGGAGGCCGGGCCGGACGCGCTGAGTATAGTTGGCTGGCAGCCAGTCAACGCAGGAGTTACAGCATGTCCCCGCGCAGCGCCTCGGTCAATGAAGAGCTGCGGCGGCGATCCCGTGAGCGACTCCTCCAGGCGGCGGTCGAGCTGGTCGGCGAGCACGGCTACGACGCCACCACGCTGGGCGACATCGCGGACCGGGCGGGCTCGGCGCGCGGACTGGTGTCGTACTACTTCCCCGGCAAGCGCCAGCTGGTGCAGTCCGCCGTGCACCGTCTGATGCACCGCACGCTTGAGGAGGCACTGGAGCGCGAGCCGCACACGGAGGACGGCCGGGAGCGGATGGCCAGGGCCATCGACGCGATCCTGGGCCTGGCCCGGGACCGGCCCGTGCTGATGCGCCAGCACATGGCGGGCATCCTCCAGGCCGAGGGCTTCGTGCAGTGCCCGGAACAGCGGCGGCTGGCCGAGCTGCTGCGGGAGGTCTGCGTACGGCACGGCTCGGCGGACGCCGACGCCGACTACCCGATGCTGCGCGCCCTGCTCATGGGCGCGGTCTACGCGGCGCTGGTGCCGGGGGTGCCGATGCCGGTGCCGGTGCTGCGGGCGGAGCTGTTCAAGCGTTACCGGCTCGACTGGGAGCAGGGCGTCCCGCCGGACGCTGAGGCCGTGTCCGGCGGGACGTGCGACATGGATCTGTCGCGGTTCTTCTCGACCGGGTCCGCATCGGACTGCTCCGAGGGCCGGTCGGATCCGTCCGCTCAGTCGAAGTAGTCCGGCTGGGTCTGGACGTTGAGTTCGCGCAGGTGCACCCCACGGGCCGGAGCGGTGCGCCGGTCGTTGAGCTTCAGGACGTCGAAGCCCCTCGCGAGCTCGTTCGAGTAGATGTAGCCGTTGTAGTAGTACGCCGACCAGGAGCCGGCCGATCTGAGGACGTCCGTGGTGAGCGGGCCGCGGTCGAAGTAGGCGATCTCCTCGGGGTTGCGCGAGTCGGTGAAGTCCCAGACCGAGATGCCGCCCTGGTACCAGCCCTGAACCATGATGTCCTTGCCCTTGACCGGGATCAGCGAGCCGTTGTGGGCGACGCAGTTCTCGGTGGCGGCCTGGTGGCGGGGGATCTTGAAGTAGCTGCGGAAGACCAGCTTGCGCTTGTCGCCCTTGCCGACGATGTCGTAGATGCCGTCGGCGCCGCGGTCCGGGCCGATCTCCGCGTTGCAGGTGGCCGCGCTGCCGCCGCCCAGCTCGTCGGTGAAGACGACCTTGTTCGCCTTCTGGTTGAAGGTCGCCGAGTGCCAGAACGCGAAGTTCACGTCGTCCCGGACCTGGTCGATGACCTTCGGATGCTCCGGGTCCGCGATGGACAGCAGGATGCCGTCGCCCATGCAGGCGCCCGCGGCCAGGTCCTTCGAGGGCAGTACGGTGATGTCGTGGCAGCCGGTGGTCTTGCGGACGCCGCCGGGCGGGCCGGGGTTGCCGCCGCCGTCCGGGCCCTCGCCGGGGAAGAGCACCGGGAAGTTCACCACGGCCGCCTTCTCGGGCGCGTGGCGCGGCACCTTGATCACGGATATGCCGTCGTGCGGCGGCTGGCAGTCCGGGTAGGAGGCGTCCGGCGAGTAGGAGGAGACGTAGACGTAGACGTTGCGGCGCTCGGGCACCAGCGTGTGGGTGTGCGAGCCGCAGGCGGTCTCGACGGCTGCGACGTACTTGGGATTGCGCTTGTCGCTGATGTCGAAGACCTTCATGCCCTCCCAGGAGGACTTCTCGGTCACGGGCTGGGTGGTGCTGTTGCAACTGCTGTCGCTGCGCGAGGAGTCGGTGGACAGGAACAGCAGGTTCCCCGAGACGGAGATGTCGTTCTGCGAGCCGGGACACAGCACCTGCGCGACGGTCGTGGGCGCTGCCGGGTTGCTGATGTCGAAGACGCGGAAGCCGTCGTAGTTGCCCGCGAAGGCGTATCGGCCCTGGAAGGCGAGGTCCGAATTGGTGCCCTGGAGCGCGTCCTTGGGGACGGAAGCCAGGTGTTCGATGTTGTCGGAGTGGACGATCTCGTTCTGGCCCGGTATCTCACCGTCCGCCAGCGACTCGCGGACCTGGGCGCGGGTGTGCTCGGAGACCTCCTGCTCCGCGACGGGGCCGTCCCCCGGGTCGGGGGTCGCGACGGCCGGCTGCGCGGTGAGCAGCGCGGCCAGGAGCCCGGCGGCGGCGGTGGCAACTCCCAGGCGTCTGCGACGTGTTCGGGGACTGCTGAACAGGATCACTGTTTCCTCCCTTGTTCCGTTCGCACTGGAACGGTTCACACACCAACGAGTATCGTCACGGTCATGCACATATCAACAGGGGGCAATGAACATGTAACGAGGCAGCCGACCCGCCGCGCATCGCGCGTCACGACCGGACCGGCCGTGCTGGCGGTCCTCGCCGTGCTCGCCCTCGGCGGCTGCGACGACGCCGAGACCAAGTCGCCCGCGCGGAGCGGGCCTTCGGTGATCGTGCCGGGCAAGCCCGGCGAGTCGAACCGGATGCTGTCCGCCGAGGAGGCCGAGCGACAGCGCGCCGAGGACGACTCCCCCAACTCCGCGGACGTCTCCTACGCGCGCATGATGATCGCGCACCACACCCAGGCCCTGGAGATGACCGAACTCGTTCCGGACCGCGCCGAGTCGACGAAGGTGACCAAGCTCGCCGAGCGGATCGCCGCCGCGCAGAAGCCCGAGATCGCCGCCATGCAGGGCTGGCTCAAGGCCAACGGCAAGGCCGGGCACGGCGACGGCCACGACCACGACCACGACTCGATGCCGGGCATGGCGACCGAGGCACAGCTGGAGAAGTTGCGTGCCGCGCGCGGGAAGGCGTTCGACCAGCTCTTCCTCACGTTGATGATCACCCATCACGAGGGGGCGATCACCATGGCCACCGATGTGAAGGGGCAGGGGAACAACATCCGGGTCGAGGAGATGGCGGACGAGGTGATCGCTCAGCAGACCAGCGAGATCACCCGGATGCGGGACATGTTCTGACGGCTTCGGCGTCTCGCCCCCGAAGCCGCGACCCCGCCGCCGCGCGCGCGTTCAGCGGCGCGCGCGTTCAGCGGCGCGCGCGTTCAGCGGCGCGCGCGGCGCGGGGTCAGGAACCCCGCGTCGCGCGCCTGCCCGATGAGCCGGAGCGACCTGCGGCGGCTGTGCCCGGTCGCACTCATCACCGCGAGCACGGGGTCGGTGCCCGCCTCCTGCGCCGCGCGGTACTTCTGGGCGATCAGCCACTGCCCCTCGACGCCGCGCGGCCAGCCCGACCCGGCCCGCCCGGTCCCGGCGCCGTCGGCATCCTCGCCGCCCTCACCTCCGTCGGCGTCCGGTCCCGTCCCGATGCCGCACGCCTCGGAGAGCGGCCCCTCGATCCAGTCGGCGAGCGCCGCCAGGTCGTCGAGGGAGAGCGCCGGCTCGGCGCGCACGTCCTCGATGGAGACGCACCCCTCGGACACCACGGCCACCGCGTCGACCCGCGCGCCGTCACCGAACTCCAGCCGGACGCCGAACCACACAGTGGCGCCGCCACCGTCCCGCACTTTCCATGCGGGCCACACCGACACGGCTCCGTCCGCCGCGGGGCGATCGGACAGATTAAGAAAGGATGCTTCCAGCACACACGCAACGTAACCGCATGATCACATTCCATACGAACGAACACGCGTCCTGTACGGCACACAGCACCCTGTCAGCGGAGCGGCAGCGGTGCGATGCTGGACCCGAGAGCGACTCCTGACGATCCCCGGACAAGGAGTTCCGCCGTGCTTCGTGTCGCCGTGGTCGGCTCCGGGCCCAGCGGGTGCTACACCGCCCAGAGCCTCGTACAACTGGACAACGACGTGTGCGTCGACGTCCTGGACCGGCTGCCCTGCCCGTACGGCCTGGTGCGCTACGGCGTGGCGCCGGACCACGAGAAGATCAAGTCCCTCCAGAACAACCTGCGCACGGTCCTGGAGCACGAGCGAGTGCGGTTCCTCGGCGGCGTCCGGATCGGCTCGGACGGGGTGCCCGGGGCGCGGCTGCGCGAGCTGTACCACGCCGTGGTGTACTGCGTCGGCGCCGCCACCGACCGGCACCTCGGGATTCCGGGCGAGGAACTGCCGGGCAGCTGGTCGGCGACGGAGTTCGTGTCCTGGTACAGCGGCCATCCGGACTTCCCGGAGCGCGAAGGGAACGGCACCCCGGGCCACGACGGCTTCGTGGCGGGCGCACGTTCCGCCGTGGTCATCGGCGTCGGGAACGTCGCGGTGGACGTCACCCGGATGCTGGCCCGTGGCGCCACCGAACTGAGCCCCACCGACATTCCGCAGGGCGCGCTCACCGCGCTGGCCGCGAGCCGCGTCACGGACATCGCCATGGTCGGCCGCCGCGGCCCCTCGCAGGCCCGCTTCACCACCAAGGAGCTGCGGGAGCTCGGCTCCCTCCCGGACACCGAAGTGACCGTGGATCCACGGGAGTTGGAGCTGGACCCTGCATACGCCGACCCCTCCGGTCTGCCCGCGCCGCAGCGCCGCAACGTCGAGGTGCTGCGCGGCTGGGCCGAGTCCCCGGCGCGCGGCGCCCGCCACCGGATCCGGCTGCGCTTCTTCCTGCGCCCCGTCGAACTCCTGGCCGACGCCGGGCGCGTGGGCGCGGTGCGCTTCGAACGCACGGTGCCCGACGGTCGGGGCGGAGTGACGGGCACGGGCCGGTACGAGGACATCGCGGCCCAGCTGGTGCTGCGTTCGGTGGGCTATCGCGGGGTCCCTCTGGAGGGCCTCCCCTTCGACGCGGCGAGCGGCACGGTGCCGCATGTCGCCGGGCGGGTGCTGCGCGAGGGCGTCGTGGCGCCGGGCGAGTACGTGGCCGGCTGGATCAAGCGGGGCCCGACCGGCGTCATCGGCACCAACCGGCCGTGCGCCAAGGAGACGGTGACGTCGCTGCTGGAGGACGCCGCCGCGCTCGCCGGCCGTGAACTGCCCGCCGATCCGCTCACCGCGCTGCGCGCCGACGGTGTCGAGCCCGTCGAGTGGCCCGGCTGGCAGTCGATCGAGCGCGCCGAGGCACAGCTGGGGGCGTCTCTCGGCAGGGGCGTGGTGAAGCTGCCCGACTGGCCGTCGCTGATGAACGCCGTGCACGGCAGCGACCGT
>NZ_JBYIVZ010000082.1:0-32189 GCF_057710365.1 Streptomyces sp. bgisy027 | reverse complement strand
GCGCGGGTGCCGCTGTCCACCCGGAGGATCACACCGGTGACGTAGGAGGCCCGGTCGCTCAGCAGCCACGCGGCGGCCTGGGCGATCTCCTCCGGGTCGGCGGCCCCGCCCAGCGGGTTCTGCGCGGTGATCCGGTCGAACTCGGCGTCCGACAGCTGGTCCATCGGACCGGGCGGCTGGATCGTCGCACCGTTGTTGAAGGCGACGTCCAGCCGCCCGTACAGCTCCACGGTCTGGTCGACGGCGGCCCGCACGCTGTCGGCGTCGGCCACGTCGCACAGTACGTGGTCCGCGGTGCAGCCGGCCGCCCGGATCTCCTCGGTGACCGCTTCGAGCTGCGCCTCGGTACGGGCCGCGAGCAGCACCCGGGCCCCTTCCCGGGCGAACAGCCGGGCGGCGGCACCGATGCCCCGGCCCGCGCCGGTGACGAACGCGACCTTGCCGGAGAGCAGGCCGGCCGCGGTGACGGGTGTGTCGTCGGTGCCGGTCGAGGTGTCAGGTGTGGTGTTCATGCCGGCCGAGACGTCAGGTCCGTCGTTCATACCGTCGAGCCTGCGACCGGCCGCGAGGCCCAGCCAGGCACCGGCGGTACGGCAGCGCGCAGTTCGCCCGGCTGTGGGCGGCCCACGACGTGGCGCCCGCTCCCACACTCGTCAAGACCTTCGACCACCCCGTCGTCGGCCCCGTCACCGTCAACTGCGACGTCCTCGACCTCGCCGACCGCGACCAGCGGGTCGTCATCCACACCGCCATCCCCGGGACGCCGTCCGAGGAGGCGCTACGGCTGCTGTCCGTCCTCGGCACGCAACGCCTCGACGTCCCCGGCTGAACCGTCAGTCCGCCGAGGCGACCCAGCCGCTCGCGCTGATCCGCGCCGCGTCGGCCGGCCTGGCGTCGTCGAACAGGACCGTGTCCGCCGCCTCGACGCGCAGTCCGTCGACATACGCGCCACGGCCCACGTACAGCCGGTCGGTGGCGTACCGCCAGCGGATGCCCAGCTGCCGGTGCGCGGGGAGTTCGGCCGTGAGCCGGTGCCACACACGGCCTGACCAGCCGGTGACGGTGCCGCTCGGACGGGGCTGCGGCCGTTCGCCGTGGCGGGTCGTGGTGAAGGGCAGCGGCTGCCAGGTGACTCCGCCGTCCGTCGTTGCCTCCAGCGTGAGCACGTCGGCCTGGGGTTCGGTGTCCCACCACAGGGCGCAGCACAGCCCGGCGTCCCCGGACGACGTGTCGAGCGCCGGGAGCGCGAGGGTCGCGTTCGTGTCGGCCGCCATGCCCGAGAACCATGCTGTACGGCCGTGGCGTGGGCGAACCGCGACCGCGCGCGCCATGTTGTTCGCGGCCGCGACCCGGGGAGCCGAGCCGGAGCGCCAACTGCGCACCGGGTGAACCGAGTTGCCGAGGACGACGAGGAAGGAGTCGGTCGTCGGGTCGAGCACCAGCGAGGTGCCGGTGAATCCGGTGTGCCCGGCGGTGCGTGGGGTGGCCATGGCGCCCATGTACCAGTGCTGGTAGAGCTCGAAGCCGAGACCGTGCTCGTCGCCGGGGAAGGCGGTGTTGAAGTCGGTGAACATCAGCTCCACCGACTCCGGCTCCAGGATGCGGGAGCGGCCGTAGGCGCCGGCGTTGAGCAACGTCCGGCCGAGGACCGCGAGGTCCCACGCGTTCGAGAACACGCCGGCGTGGCCCGCGACCCCGCCGAGGCTGAAGGCGTTCTCGTCGTGCACCTCGCCCCATACGAGTCCGCGGTCCAGGCCCGACCAGGGGGCGCGGGCGTCCTCGGTGGCGGCGATCCCAGGTCTCCACGCGGCGGGCGGGTTGTAGCGGGTGCGGCGCATGCCGAGCGGGCCGGTGATCTCGTCGCGGAGGAGGACGTCGAGGGCTCGGCCGGTGATCTTCTCCAGGACCAGCTGGAGGGAGATCAGGTTCAGATCCGAGTAGAGGTACTTGGTGCCCGGCGGGTTCAGCGGCGCCTCGTTCCAGATGAGTTCGAGCTTCCCCTCGTACGTCGGCGCGCTGTACAGCGGGATCCAGGCGCGCAACCCCGAGGTGTGGGTGAGGAGCTGACGGATCGTGATGTCCTGCTTGCCGGCGCGGCCGAAGTCGGGCAGGTAGGAGGCGACGGTGGCCTCCAGGCCGAGTGCGCCCCGCTCGATCTGCT
Source organism: Streptomyces sp. bgisy027 (assembly GCF_057710365.1). Classification (NCBI taxonomy): domain Bacteria; kingdom Bacillati; phylum Actinomycetota; class Actinomycetes; order Kitasatosporales; family Streptomycetaceae; genus Streptomyces; species Streptomyces sp. bgisy027. The sequence continues at coordinate 30,028 of NZ_JBYIVZ010000082.1, read as the reverse complement.
GTACGGCGAGGATCGAGGTGAACAGCTTGGAGACCGACGCCAGATCGAAGACGGTGTCCTCGGTCATCGGGAGCTGCTGGTCGGCCGGGAACTCGACGCCGGTGTCGGTCTTCTCGTCGTACGCCCGATAGCGCACCGCCATCCCGATGGGCTCGTGCAGGGCCACGGTGCCGCCGCGGCCGGCGAGCAGCACGGCGCCCGCGTACCAGGGGTGCTTGGGGGAGGGGCCGAGGAACGCCTCGGCGTCGGTGACGAGCCGGCGCAGGTGGCCGTGGAGGAGGCCCGCGCGTTCGGGGGAGCCATGGCGCAATGTGGTGCGGGGGCGCGAGGAGGCGGTGGCCGCCGCCGCGGGTCCGGCAGGGAAGGGCGCGATGGCCAGGGCGCCGCCCAGAGCCACCGCCGTCCTGCCCAGTTGACGCCGGGTCAGTCTGTTGCCGCCGTCGGTCATCGAGGTTCCTCCCGCCGCTCCGCCTGAAAGTATCTTTCCGGGATCACCTTGCGTGGTGAAACTTTCGTGTCAGGCGTGGGCCGTGTCAACGGGGCGTTCACCGGAGAAGATCTGACGGTGTATCAGAAAAGCCCTTCCGTCGTCCGGAGGACTGCGGCATCCTGCGCGCATGCAGACGGAGCTGAGCAAGAAACTGGGAGTCGAGCACGCCATTTTCGGCTTCACGCCGTTCCCCGCCGTCGCCGCGGCCATCAGCCGGGCCGGCGGCTTCGGAGTGCTCGGCGCGGTCCGCTACACAGCCCCGGACGACCTCAAACGCGACCTCGACTGGGTCGAGGCGCACGTCGAAGGCCGGCCCTACGGCCTGGACGTCGTCATGCCGGCGAAGAAGGTCGAGGGCGTCACCGAGGCCGACGTCGAGGCGATGATCCCGGAAGGGCACCGGCAGTTCATCAGAGACACCCTCGCCAAGTACGGCGTGCCCGAACTGGCCGAGGGAGAGGCCGCCGGCTGGCGGATCACCGGCTGGATGGAGCAGGTCGCCCGAGGCCAGCTCGACGTCGCCTTCGACTACCCGATCAAGCTGCTCGCCAACGCCCTGGGCTCACCGCCCGTGGACGTCGTGGAGCGCGCCCACGACCGCGGTGTGCTCGTCGCCGCCCTCGCGGGCAGCGCCCGGCATGCCCGCAAGCACCAGGAGGCGGGCATCGACATCGTCGTCGCCCAGGGCTACGAGGCGGGCGGCCACACCGGAGAGATCGCCTCCATGGTGCTCACCCCGGAGGTCGTCGAGGCGGTCGACCCCTTGCCCGTACTCGCGGCCGGGGGCATCGGCAGCGGACAACAGGTGGCTGCCGCTCTCAGCCTCGGCGCTCAAGGTGTGTGGCTGGGCTCCATATGGCTGACCACCACAGAAGCAGACCTGCACTCGACCGCGCTGACCGCCAAGCTGCTCGCCGCCGGTTCCGGAGACACCGTCCGCTCCCGTGCCCTGACCGGGAAGCCCGCACGTCAGCTGCGCACCGAGTGGACCGACGCCTGGGACGACCCGGACGGGCCCGGCACCCTCCCCATGCCCCTCCAGGGGCTGCTCGTCGCCGAGGCCGTCTCCCGCATCCAGAAGTACGAGGTCGAGCCCCTGCTCGGCACGCCCGTCGGACAGATCGTGGGCCGGATGAACAGCGAACGCAGCGTCCGGGCCGTCTTCGACGATCTCACCCGCGGATTCGAGCGGGCCGTCGACCGCATCAACCGCATCGCCGGAAGGAGCGGCCAGTGACCAGCACTCCCGCGGCACACGCCGTCAGCACCCCGCCCGTCGGCTTCTGGGCCCAGGCCACCGCCGACCCCGGCCGCGAGGTCCTCGTCGCCCCCGACGGCGAACGGTGGACCGCCGGGCGCCTGCACGCCGCGACCAACCGTCTCGTCCACGGCCTGCGCGCGGCCGGCCTGCGACGCGGTGACGCCTTCGCGGTCGTCCTGCCCAACGGAGTCGAGTTCTTCACCGCGTACCTGGCCGCCTCCCAGGCCGGCTTCTACCTGGTCCCGGTCAACCACCACTTCGTCGGCCCCGAGATCGCCTGGATCGTCGCCGACTCCGGCGCCAAGGTGCTCATCACCCACGAACGCTTCGCCGGTCCGGTCCGCGAGGCCGCCGACGAGGCCGCACTCCCGGCCACCCACCGCTACGCGGTCGGCGAGGTGGAGGGCTTCCGCCCCTACGCCGAACTCCTCGACGGACAGCCGGAGTCGGCGCCCGAGCAGCGCACGCTGGGCTGGGTCATGAACTACACCTCCGGCACCACCGGCCGCCCCCGGGGCATCCGCCGCCCGCTGCCCGGCAAGCCGCCCGAGGAGGCGTACCTGGGCGGCTTCCTCGGCATCTTCGGCATCAAACCGTTCGACGCCAACGTGCATCTCGTGTGCTCGCCGCTCTACCACACCGCCGTGCTCCAGTTCGCGGGCGCGTCCCTCCATATAGGGCACGGGCTGGTGCTGATGGACAAGTGGACACCCGAGGAGATGCTGCGTGTCATCGACGCACACAGGTGCACGCACACCCATATGGTCCCGACCCAGTTCCACCGCCTGCTGGCCCTGCCCGAAGACATACGGACCCGCTACGACGTCACCTCCATGCGGCACGCCATCCACGGCGCCGCTCCCTGCCCCGACCATGTGAAGCGGGCGATGCTGGACTGGTGGGGCCCCTGTGTGGAGGAGTACTACGCCGCCAGTGAGGGCGGTGGTGCCTTCGCGACCGCCGAGGACTGGCTCAAGAAACCCGGCACGGTGGGCAAGGCCTGGCCGATCAGTGAACTCGCCGTCTTCGACGACGACGGCAACCGGCTCCCGCCCGGCGAACTCGGCACCGTCTACCTCAAGATGAACACCGGTGGCTTCTCCTACCACAAGGACGAGAGCAAGACGAGGAAGAACCGCATCGGCGACTTCTTCACCGTCGGCGACCTCGGCTACCTCGACGAGGACGGCTATCTCTTCCTCCGCGACCGCAAGATCGACATGATCATCTCCGGCGGCGTCAACATCTACCCGGCCGAGATCGAGTCCGCCCTGCTGGCCCACCCGGCCGTCGCCGACGCCGCCGCCTTCGGCATCCCGCACGACGACTGGGGCGAGGAGGTCAAGGCAGTCGTCGAACCGGCCCCGGGCCACGAACCGGGCCCTGATCTGGCCGCCACGATCCTCGACCACTGCGCCGGCCAACTCGCCGGCTACAAGCGCCCCAAGAGCGTCGACTTCATCACCGAGATGCCGCGCGACCCCAACGGCAAGCTGTACAAACGACGGCTGCGGGACCCGTACTGGCAGGGGCGTACGCGGGCCGTGTGACCGCAGCCGCAGGGCGTTCGCGGGTCACGTCCGGGGGTGCGGGAAGGTCTCCAGCGCCCGGGCGAGGCCCGCCGCGTCGGTGCCGATCTTGCGGTACACGCTGGACAGCAACTGCCGTACGCCCTGCTCGGTGAGGCGCAGTTCCTTCGCGATCACCGCCTCCTGGCGGCCCTGGACCGTCAGTTCGGCCGTCTGCCGTTCCTGAGCGGTGAGGGTGTCCGTCTGTGCGTACCGCAGCGGCAGCGGTCGCAGCCCGGCTGCCGAGAGCTCCTGCCTGGCCCGGACGGCGAGGGCCTCGGCGCCGCAGTGAACGGCTCCTTCCAGCCCCTGATAGAGCCGATGGGCGGCTTCCTGCACCTGGCCGTTGCGGGACAGCGCGGCGCCGTGCGCCACCAGCGCACGCGCCAACTCGTACGACGCGGGTGAGCGCTCCAGGTGTTCGACCGCCTCGGCGTGCAGATGGAGTGCGGCCGGACCGCCCGTCACCTCGGCCTCGATGTGGAGCGCATGGCCGATCGCGGAAGCCGCGCCGAAGTCCCGCGCCCGCCTGACGGCGTCCTGGGCGTGGCGGACCGCCCGGTCGGGGGAGGTGCGGGCGAGAGCGGAGGCCAGGTCCAGCTGCCACGGGCACCAGGCCGGGTTGTGCCAGTTGCGTGACTCCAGCCAGTCCCCGACGGCGGACAACAGCCGTGCCGCCTCGGGGTACCGCTCCTCCGCCAGGAGCAGTTCGGCGTACACCGTGCGGGGATCGGGGAAGATGACGGCGTTCGGGACGACATCGCCGTAGTGGTGGGCGTCGGCGAGCCGTCGGGCGTCGGTGATCCGGCCCCGGGCCAGCAGGATCTGGATCATGATGCCGATGGCGAACCACTGTGCGGGTACCGCGCCTTCGACGCGCTCGGCGGTGCGCAGCCCGGCCCGGACGAGTTCCTCCGCCTCGGTGAGGCAGCCGCGACGGTAGCGGATGTAGCCGGAGAGGGTCTGCCCCTGGGCCAGGTGGGAGCCGCGCCAGCCCTTGTGCTCGCACTCGGCCATACCCCTGCTGAACAGATCTTCGGCCCGCCACGGCTGGTCGCAGTACATGAAGAGAAGGGCGACCGCGACGGGCACCTCGAAGCCGCGGTTCTCGTCGGTCCAGCTCATTCCTCCGTGCAGCGCCTCCTCGGCATGCCCGAGGGCGGTTTGCCGCGGCTCGCCGCGTACCAGGGCGTCCCACGCTCGCAGTCCGAGGATGTAGCGCTCCTCCAGGCCGCGGCCGGGCAGTTTGCCGGCCAGCCGTGCCAGCCGACGCGAGCGGGCTGACGAGTCGGGCTCGTCGGCGCGGAACGCACTCCATACGAAGTGGTCGGCCTGCATACGCAGTTTGATGCGCGGATTGGGGGCACGCCGCGCCTCGTCGGCGGCCACGGCCGCGGCTTCGGTCAGCCGGTCGGTGTGAGCCAGCGCTTGGGTCAGCCGGTAGACGATGGAGGCACGCAGGTCGGGGTCGATGCCAGGCTGCGTCAGTGCCTCCTGGAGGTGGCAGACAGTGGCGGTGGGCTCGATCAAGAAGGTGGAGCAGGCGAGCTCGTGCAGGAGCGCGGCGCGGTCCTCAGCCGGGGGCGGTTCCCGCAGTGCTCGGGTCAGCACGCGCCGAGCGGCCTCAGGGGCCCCGGCGCGGAGGTACTCACGCGCGGCGGCGCGCAGGACGGAGACAGCTTCGGGCCGGCCGTCGCAGGGCACCTCCAGTAGATGCCGGGCGGCGGCCGTGGGGCCGAACCCGGCCGCCTGGGCGGCGTCGGCGGCCGCGTTGTGCATGCCGACCCGCAGGCCCGGAGGGATGTCGCGGTAGATCGTCGTGGCGATCGACGGGTGGACGAACTCCAGGCTGCGCCCGGGCCCTTCGCCGTCCGCGAGGATGCGGGAGGCGCGCAGCTTCCGGGCCGCCTCGGCGGCTTCCTCGCTGCCGACCACGGCGATGCCGGCGGCGAGCTCGGCGGAGAAGGACCCGCCCAGTACGGCGACGGCCCAGGCGAAGCGGACGGTGCTCGGGCCGAGCCGGTGGAGGCGTTCGATCAGTCCCGGGCCCTTGACCGCCGCGGCGACGTCCCCGATCACGTGCAGTTCGTCCTGGGTGCCCTTCAACTGCCGTTCGCGGAGCCTGATGGCCAACTCGACGGTCTCGAACGGGCTGCCGCCGGTGACCGTCCAGCACTCGTCGCAGAACTCGTCCTCGGCCTCCTCGCCCACCTCGTTCCTGACGATGCGCGCCACGGCGTTCTTGCCGAGCGGCCACAGAGCATGAGGGCGCTCTTCATTGCGCTCCACGAGTGTGCGGAAAGAGGTCGCGTCGGGAGGGAGGTCGTCGGGGCGATAGGCGACGACCATCAGGAGCGGGAGGTCGGCGACCCGGGGCGCGAAGGAGGCGAGCCAGTCGAGGGATTCGGCATCGGCCCAGTGCAGGTCGTCCAGGAGCAGGACGAGCGGTGCGTTGCGCACCGTAAGGCGCGTCATGACCCAGTCGAGGCCGTCACGCACCCCGGTCGGGTCCGGCATCCGAGCGGCGTCCGTCGCCCTGAGGCCGAGCGCGGCGCTGACGATGTCGTACCAGCTGCCCAGGAATTCCCTACGTTCCGATTCGCCCATGCCGGCCAGGGCGGGCTGCATGACTTGGCGTACGACACGGAACGCCAGACCCTGCTCCTTCTCGCCGCCCCTGCCCGATGCGACCGTGAATCCGCGCGCGGTGGCACGGGCCCGCGCCACCGAGAGAAGCGTCGTCTTGCCCAGCCCGGCCTCCCCGGTGAAGGCGAGCAACCCGCCCCGTGGCACCCGGGCCACGTCGTCGACGGTGTCGTGCAGGTCAGACAACGCGGCATCGAGCGCCTGGAGTTCCTCGTCGCGTTCGAGTAGCGGCCGGTGCTTGGCCAGAGGTTGCCGCAGCCCATGGGCCATGTTCGACCGCTTCCTGTCGTTGCTCCCCACCGGACGGGGGCGAGAGTACGCCTTCACGGACGCCCCTTGGCCGGGTTGGAACAGGAGATCGGCAGGAAAGGGTGAATTCTCCACGGAGGCGATGCGGGCCAGCTCTCATGGGATAAACTGACCCGCTTTCGCTCGGACTTGAAGCCCCACTGGCGCTGCGGGTACCGGTCGGGCACAGACTCAGGGCACGGCGGATGCCGCCGTCGTGTCCGCGTACCTCGGCACGGTACGGGACCAGAAGTAGCATCCGCGGATCCAGCCGGCCATGCCCTCCACATAGCCGACTCCGGCTGGGCTCAACTCCGGCCTGATCTCGCCGTAGAGTTCCTCGAACTCGCTGATCGTGCTGTTGATCCGCCGGATGGCCAGCGTGATGGCCGTCGGTAGGGAGCACCGGTGTGCGCGTTGATAGGCAAGGGCCAGATTGATCATGCCGCCCGTGCGCTGCTCCTTCACCGCGGAGAAGAGATCAGCTATCCATACCGCCGCGTCGGCCGACAGCCGCGCCAGGCGACGCGTGGCTGGATGGTGGATTTCCTCCGGCGCCAGCTCGAACGGCTGCGCGGCCTCGCACAGAGGGTGGAACGGCTCGACGCCCGCGATGAGGGAACGAATGGACCGGCACAGGCCGCTCTCCAAGGGGACGGAGTCCGTCTGGCTCACTGCCTCGTACAGCAGACCGTGCACGTACTCCCGGCTGGTCCAGGCCCATCGTTCGGCCTGAGCGGGGGTGCACCGCTCCTGGACCTGCCGATGGAGGTCGGCCAGCGCGGCCCCGAGCAGGGTATCTGGCGGTCGGCCGTCCCGCAGTATCCCGACGCTCTCGCACAACATGGGCAGCAGTCGACCGGGCTCCTGCCTGCCGACGTCCTCGGCCCGGTCGTCGAAGACGAACTGGTAGGCGATCTGGTTGGCCATGATCTGGAGCAGGCCGGAATCCATCGTCGGGTTGTTGTAGGCGGCGAGTTCGGCGGGGCGCGTACAGGAGATCATGGCCGCCACTTCCGGGTCGTCGGTGAGGCCCCATTTACTGAGCCAGTTCCCGACGCCGGTTGCCGCCTGGGGCGCGTGGGGATTCCTCTGGAACGGGAAGGGCATGTAGAGGTTCGCGTCGATCAGTGCCCGCAGATCGACCGTGGTAATTCCGGCCAGGGCGGCGAGCGTGATTTCCTCATGCGTCATGGACATGGTCGCCTCCCGCCGCTCGGGGTTCGTGGCTGCCGGTGGTCGTCAACGCCGTGGATACGAGAGCCCCCCAGGGCGGTGTGCCCGACGGACTTTCTGACCGCGGTTCGCAGACCATTACCAAGTCCCTCGGCCCCAATGACGCCGCCGGGCGGAGCCGTGCGACGTGTCCGGGAGGATGGCGCAGGCGCCAGTGGCGAGCGATGAACGCGATGGCCACCGTGGCCTCCGCCAGCGCGAATGTCTCGCCGATGCATTTCCGGATGCCCGCAGCGAACGGAATCATCGCTCCGGGCGGGACGGCGGGAGCCTGCCCCGGCAGCCAGCGGTCGGGGTGGAAGCGGTCGGGGTCGGGGAACGAAGCGGGGTCGTGGTGCAGGAGATAAGGGCTGTACAGGACGGTGGTGCCCTGCGGAATCCGATACCCGGCGAGAACCGTCTCCTTGGTGGTGACCCGGGTGAAGAGCCAGCCCGGCGGACGGTGGCGAAGGGTCTCGGTGAGAACGCGCTGGGTGTGGACGAGCCGCGGCAGGTCGTCCCGGCCGGGCGGCCGCCCTTGGGCCAGCACGACGTCGACCTCGGAGTGCAGGCGGCGTTCGTCTTCGGGATGCCGGGCCAGGAGGTCGAAGGCGGAGGCGAGGCACAGGGAAGTGCTCTCGGCTCCGGCGAAGATCAGCGTGAACACCTGGCTGCGGACTTCCCGTTCGGTGATCGCCTCCGCTGCGTCGTTGCCGCGCGCGGCCGCCAGCAGCACTCCCAACAGGTCGTCCCGGTCAGTGCCGGGCTCACCCGGCCGGCGCTCGGCGATGGCCGCGTCGACGATGGCGCGCAGACGGATCGAAGCGTGGCGGAACCGCCGGTTCGCGGGCGTGGGAACCCGGAACAGGGCGTCGACCGGTACCACTGTCCGCAGGAACAGGCCGCGGACGACGGCGACGAGGCACCTGTGCATCTCGGCGGCCGTCGCGGCGTCCAGCGAGTCGGAGAACAGGGCGCGGCCGATCACCCGTGCCGACAGCGTCAGCATGGTCGCGCTGACGTCGACCTCCTGCCCCGCCCGCCACTCACGGCACGCCGACTCCACTTCCTCGCCCATCAGTTCCGTCTGGGCGGCGACGCGGGCTTTGCGGAATCCGGGTTGCAGAAGCCTGCGTTGCCGCCGATGAGCCTCGTGCCGGCATGTGCCGACGCCGTCTCCCAGGAGCGTCCGCAGCCTGTCGTAGAGCGGGCCCCCCTTGTCGAAGGTGCGTGCGTCCATGAGTACCTGGTGCACCAGCTCCGGGTGGCACACCATCCAGGCGCGCCGGGGGCCCAGCCGTAACTCGACCAGATCGCCGTACGCGGGCAAAGAATTGAGAAACTCCAGCGGTTTTCGGTAGAACGCGATACCGTGGCCGAGTAGCGGGAATATGCCTGGTGCAGTTCCTGTTCGCCAAGCGTGTTTTGGTTCAGGCGCGGCACGGCTCATGAAAGTCCTCCTGCCCGGCGCGGCACGTGAAATCGGTGAACGTGCCACGGACTTGAACGCTTGAGGCAAGTCCTGCCCAGTTCCGGAGGCTCCCGGTTTCCCGAAACCTTTCTTCAAAGGGGCGCATGGGAGCATTGAGAAGCAGAAGAAGCATTCGGTGAACAGCCGTTGTCACCTGGCGCATTCACGGCACCTGGCAGACGTCACACATATATGGTCCCGCCCCATGTGGGGCAGGACCACACTGACTTCAGTGTTCGTGTATATGAACAACCTTCAACGCCGGTGACGCCAGGCTGTCCTTCTCGCAGAACCGTGCGGTCACCCACTTCTCACCGGAGAACAACCGGGTCTGGTCGCTGAAGTGGGGCGAGTTCGGGTTCGAGGACTGGGGTACGTCAGCAGCGTGCGAGCCACCGGGCAGCGGCTGCTGTCCCAGCCCACCGCCTGGATGTGGCTGGAGCCGGTCGTCACCTCCGTGTAGCCGCCCCGCGCCTGGTCCCACACCGGCTCGATCTGGTTCCACACGCCCATCCCCTCCGTGCCGCCGGGCACGGGGATGCGCTGACCGTTCCGTACGACGACCTGGTGCTCGCCGAGGCGGGAGTCGAGTGCGATGCCCGCCGCACGCAACTCGGCGACCGCGTCCGCCAGGGCCGTGGCGAAGCCGGGCGCACCGGTATTGAGGGTGTTCGGCGTGCGCACCGGGTCCGCCGCGGAGAACGGCACCTTCCACCGCTGGGCGGCCGGCACCTTTGCGGACAGCTTCCGCCAGAACCGGTCGAAGAGCAGGGCACCGCGGCTGCCGCTGGCCTTCGTGCGGTACGAGTCCGCGAGCACCGCACAGGCCCCGGAGACGTCGATCGCCTTGCCATCACTGCCCGTTACCACTCGTGGGTCCTCGTCGAAACCCAGGCCGTCGGCGCCCTGCCCGGCGAGCAGATCATCCGCGAGGCCCCCGACACCCTCGTAGTCCTGTAGGAGGCCGATCGTGGACTTCCCCCTGTGGCTGTGGGCCGTCCCCGCAGGCTCGTTCGCCGTCCTCGAAGGTCTTGCCATCGCCAACAAGCGGCGCGGCGACACTGCCGGCGAGTTGTTGCGCCGAGCAGCGGGCATCAGCCCCGTACGCCCCTGGCGGCCCCTCGGCGTCGCTGTGATCGCCACGTTCTGCGCGTGGCTCGCCCACCACCTGATCGGAGGCTGACCATGCCCCAACCCACTCCGGGCCGCATCGTGAAGTACCGGCTGACCGAGGACGACGCCCGGCACATCACACAGCAACGCGCACACGACAGCGTGCACGGCAGCTTCGTGAACGCAGACCAGGTCCATCCGGCCGTCGTCGTGCGTAACCTCCCCGGCAACCCGCACGGCGTCTGCAACCTGAAGGTGCTGCTCAACGGCCCCGACAGCCACTGGGCGACCTCGCGTCACGAAGGCGACGAGCCCGGCACCTGGGCATCGCCGGAGAGCGCGTGATGGCCCGCCACGACCCGGCCGAGCTCGCCATGGCCCCTTATGCCGGGTACGGCGCTGCGACCGGCGGCAAGAACTACCGTGGCGAGTCCATGCCCGCCTGGGACGATCTCGGGCACGGCATTCAGACCGCGTGGGAGGTCGCCGCAGAGGCGATCGCCCGCAAGGTGCTCGGCATCGGCATCGGCATCGGCGCTCGGTCGAGGCGGGAGGGCTGACTCATGGCGAAGCCGCTCACCGCCGCCCAGTTGGTCGCCGCGCTGAAGGCCGAAGGCTGCACCGTCCGCGAGGTCCGCTCGTGGCGCACCCATAACCGCAACCACGTCGGCGCCTGGGGCCCGGTCAACGGCGTGATGGTCCACCACACCGCGACCGGTCCGGGCGTGGACGTCGTCGACCTCATCTACGACGGCCACAGCTCACTGCCTGGTCCGCTATCCACCGGCTGCATCACCAAGGACGGCACGATCCACCTCACCGGCAACGGCCGCGCCAACCACGCCGGCGGCGGTGACCCGCGCGTACTGGCCGCCGTCGTCAGCGAGTCGTACGGCGACTACCCGCCCGCTACCCACGAGCACCAGGGCAGCTCCGGCGCCGTGGACGGCAACAGCCACTTCTACGGCTGGGAGTGCGAGAACAAGGGCGACGGCAAAGACCCGTGGCCGCGCGCGCAGTACGTGGCCATCGTCAAAGCCACCGCCGCGATCATCCGCGCCCACCGCGCCAAGGGCGACAACTGGGGCCTGGAGGGCAAGAGCGCGATCGGCCACCTGGAGTGGTCCGACTGGAAGCCCGACCCCCGTGGCATCGACATGAAGGACTACCGCCGTGACCTGGCCGCGTGCTTGGCACTCCAGGCGGGCCAGTGGGAAGGAGACGACGAACCCATGCCCCAATACGTCAACCTCGGTCTCGAAGAGCCCTACGAACTGCGGCCCGGTTTCTGGGATTCGATCGAGTTCACGACGGAGTGGACCGACGAGCCGGGCGACCATGCCAACAACGGCAGTGTGTGGGCGCGCGGCCCGGCTCGCTTTGCCGGCAGCGTCAGCCTGAGGATCGGTGGCCTGCCCCGGGGCGGTGTCGTCCAGGCCCGCATGTCCGAGTTCGACGGCGATCAGTTCGTTCAGGACCATCCCATCGATGAGGTCATCGGCACCGGCGGCGACACCTTCCACATCATGGCGCTCACCAAGCGCCTCGGACCCGGCCGAGGCATGCGCGTCCGCCTGTGCAATCAGCACAGCGAGCCGGTCACCATCATCAGCGCGGTCCTGACAGTGCTGGTGTGGAAGGAGGGCTGACGCAAATGTAGGTGTCCCGCTACGCCAAGGCCGTCGTCGCCGCGGTCGTCGCCGGGGCCTCCCTCGGCACCGCGATGCAGGACGGCGTCGTCACCCAGGGCGAGGGCATCACCGCGGTCCTGCCGGCGCTCGGCGCGCTCGGGGCCGTCTGGAAGGTCCCGCACCGGCAGGAGCCGAAGGACTCGGTGTGAAGGCCGCTGGCCGCGGTGAGTTCCTGGACGGCCCAGCTTGTGTTCCTTGATCTTGCCGTCGTCGCCCTTGACGAGCACGCCGATGGCGTCGACCCGCATGTACTCGCTGGCCTTCTCCCACTTCCTCAGCGTCTCGGCCGCCGCATCGGCGGCAGCCTCGGTGTCGAAGAACGCGAGCACCAGTTCCTGCTTGTCGCCGCCGACGTCCTCTCGGAGCTTGCGAGGGGTGACCGCATCCTTCCGGCTCACCCCGTGACGTTCCAGCCAGGCGAAGATTTTCTCGCCGCCGTCGGAGTTCCCGTCCAGCTCGGACTTCATCCAGTCGCGGAGCGCGTTCTCGTGATCGTAGAGGTCGTCCGCGAGCGTCTTCAGCTCCGGAGAGTCGGTGTGCTTGCCCATATGCTTGTACAGCTCATCAGCCTCGGCTGTCTCAATACTCGTGACCTTGGCCAAATGCTTGAACGAGAGGTGCCGTGCGAACGCTTCACCCTCGCGGCCCAGCCTCTCCGCTTCCTCCAGGGCGATGTGCACGCCCGAGTTGTGGCCCAACGGCTCGCAGTCGTGGATGTTGATCCACTCCGTCGTCACGCACGCCGTGAAGCACGTCGGCGTGCGCCCGAAGATGACCCAGGAGCAGCCGGCTGCTGCGGCTAGCATGTCTCTCGGAGCCATCCGCGAGATCGAACGTGGCGAGCGGCGCGTGAGCGAGTCCACGCTCGAAGCCCTCGCCGAGGCACTCGGGATCGATCCCATGCGCCTGCACACCGATCGCGAGCCGGCTCAGACCCGCGTCCATGGAGCGCTGCCCTCACTCTCCGCGGCGATCGCGTCGTGCGACATCCCCGAAGACGGGCCCGTCCGGCCCGTGCACGAGCTGCGCACAGCGGTCAGCGAGGCCGCCCGCCGGCGGCTGGGAGCCCAGTACACGCGGATCGCACGCTCGCCGCGCACGGTCACGAACCCGTCCGCGAGCGGGCACACCTGGTCCGCGGCCTGCGCCCAACCGGTGCCCAAGCCGAGCGACTTGGAGTCCTTGCCGACGACGTGCGGAATGCCGTACTCGGTGTGGCGGAGCACGGCGGACATGCCGCCGTGCGAGGGATGTTCCTGACGGCTTTGGCGTTCGGCCGCGGCGGCGGGCAGCGCCGCCGCGGCCGTGAGCAGGGCGGCTGCCCCAGCGGCCAGTCGTCTCGTGCGGGTGGTGCGCATCTGTGCTTCCCCACGTCATTGAGGGAAGGAGCGGTTGAGCGTACCCACTGGTCTGTCCAAGGTGTCCCCCGGGTGCTTGACCCGTCCCGGTGACGGACCGAGGATCATGAGTCATGACGCAGGGACAGGGCAGCACGGTTGACGGGGTGCTGCGGCGCAGCGCGCGGCGCACCCCGGCACGGACCGCGGTGGAATACGCCGACCGCACATGGACGTACGAGGAACTCGACGACGCGGTCTCCCGCGCGGCGAGCGTCCTGCTCGATCAGGGACTCACCCCCGGAGACCGTGTCGGCGCCTACGGACACAACTCGGACGCCTATCTGATCGCGTTCCTCGCCTGCGCCCGCGCGGGCCTCGTCCACGTCCCGGTCAACCAGAACCTGACCGGCGACGACCTCGCCTACATCGTCGGCCAGTGCGGCAGCTCCCTGGTCCTCGCCGACCCCGGCCTCGCCGGCCGGCTGCCCGGCAACGTCCGTACGCTGCCGCTGCGCGACGCCGACGACTCGCTCCTGGCGCGCCTTGAGCCGGCGCCCGCGTACGACGGCCCCGAGCCGCGCGCCGAGGACCTGGTCCAGCTCCTCTACACGTCCGGGACGACCGCCCTCCCGAAGGGCGCGATGATGACGCACCGCGCCCTGGTCCACGAGTACCTGAGCGCCATCACGGCCCTCGACCTCAGCGCGGGCGACCGCCCCGTGCATTCACTGCCGCTCTACCACTCGGCGCAGATGCATGTGTTCCTGCTGCCGTACCTCGCGGTCGGCGCCACGAACGTCATCCTCGACGCACCCGACGGCGACCGGCTCTTCGACCTGATCGAAGCCGGCCGCGTGGACAGCCTGTTCGCCCCGCCCACGGTGTGGATCGCGCTCGCCAACCGCCCCGACTTCGCCGAGCGCGACCTCGGCGGCCTCCGCAAGGCGTACTACGGCGCGTCGATCATGCCCGTGCCCGTCCTGGAACGCCTGCGCGAGCGGCTCCCGAAGCTCGGCTTCTACAACTGCTTCGGCCAGAGCGAGATCGGCCCCCTGGCCACCGTCCTCGCCCCCGACGAGCACAAGGGCCGCATGGACTCCTGCGGGCGGACCGTGCTGTTCGTCGACGCGCGCGTGGTCGACGAGGACGGCAAGGACGTCCCCGACGGCACACCCGGCGAGATCGTCTACCGCTCCCCGCAGCTGTGCGAGGGCTACTGGGACAAGCCCGAGGAGACCGCCGAGGCGTTCCGGGACGGCTGGTTCCGCTCCGGCGACCTCGCGGTGCGGGACACGCACGGCTACTTCACGATCGTCGACAGGGTGAAGGACGTCATCAACTCCGGTGGCGTGCTGGTCGCCTCACGACAGGTCGAGGACGCCCTGTACGCCCACCAGGGCGTCGCCGAGGTCGCGGTGATCGGTCTGCCCGACGAGCGGTGGATCGAGGCCGTCACGGCGGTCGTCGTGCCGCGCGGGGAGGTGAGCGAGGCCGCGCTGATCGACCACGCGCGCGAGAAACTCGCCCCGTTCAAGGCGCCGAAGCGGGTGGTGTTCGTGGACGAGCTGCCGCGCAACGCGAGTGGGAAGATCCTCAAGCGGGAGCTACGGGACCGGTTCGCAGGCGACGGGGCGAAGTAGGGGACGGGGCGAAGTAGGGGGCCGGGCGAAGTGGGGGACCGACCGGGCGAAGTGGGGGACCGGTCGGCTAACGGGGCCGGAGGTCCACGATCCGCCGGATCTTGCCCACCGACCGCTCCAGCGACTCCGGTTCCACGATCTCCACGGTGACCGACACCCCGATGCCGTCCTTCACGGCCGCCGCGATGGACCGCGCGGCGGCGTCCCGGGTCTGCGGTGACGCGTCGGGGCGGGCCTCCGCCCGCACGGTGAGGGCGTCGAGACGGCCCTCCCGGGTGAGCCGCAGCTGGAAGTGGGGCGCCACACCCGGCGTGCGGAGCACGATCTCCTCGACCTGGGTGGGGAAGAGATTCACACCGCGCAGAATGACCATGTCGTCACTGCGCCCGGTGATCTTCTCCATCCGCCGGAACACCCGCGCGGTCCCCGGCAGCAGCCGCGTCAGGTCCCGGGTGCGGTACCGGATGATCGGCATGGCCTCCTTGGTGAGGGAGGTGAACACCAGCTCGCCCTCCTCGCCGTCCGGCAGCACCTCACCGGTGACCGGATCCACGATCTCCGGGAAGAAGTGGTCCTCCCACACATGGAGTCCGTCCTTGGTCTCCACACACTCCTGCGCCACACCGGGACCGATCACCTCGGACAGCCCGTATATGTCGACGGCGTCGATCGCGAACCGTTCCTCGATCTCGCGGCGCATCTGCTCGGTCCAGGGCTCGGCGCCGAAGATGCCCACGCGCAGGGACGTGCCGCGCGGGTCGACGCCCTGTCGCTCGAACTCGTCGAGCAGGGTGAGCATGTACGACGGCGTCACCATGATGATCTCGGGCCGCAGGTCCTGGATCAGCTGGACCTGGCGGGCCGTCATGCCACCGGAGGCGGGGATGACCGTACAACCCAGCCGTTCGGCACCGTAGTGTGCGCCGAGACCACCGGTGAAGAGCCCATAGCCGTACGCCACATGCACCTTGTCCCCAGGACGTCCGCCGGCCGCCCTTATGGAGCGGGCCACCATGTCGGACCACAGGGAAAGGTCGCCATCGGTGTAGCCGACGACCGTGGGGCGTCCGGTGGTCCCGCTGGAGGCATGGAGGCGGCGGATACGGTCCTGGGGCACCGCGAACATTCCGTAGGGGTAGTTCTCGCGCAGGTCGGCCTTGACCGTGAACGGGAAGCGGGCCAGGTCGGCGAGCGAGCGGCAGTCCTCGGGCCGTACGCCTGCCTTGTCGAAGGACTCCCGGTAGAAAGGCACGTTGTCGTAGGCGTGCCGCAGCGACCTCTGCAACCGCTCCAGCTGCAACGCGCGCAGCGCCTCCGGGCCGAGCCGTTCGCCCGGGTCCAGCAGTTCCGTCGCGTCCGCCATGAGGAGCTCTCCCTCGCCAACCGCATCAATCCGGACGACCGATCATTCGGTCTGCGTGCTCAGGATCAGTAATTCAGGCGATGAATGATCAGGCAAGGGGGCGGGGCGCACTTTCTGCGCCCAGGGCCTGCGGGGTGCGGAAGGTGTGGCCTGTGGAACCCCATTGCACCGCCCGGCCGTCGCCGACCAAGATCGACGGCATGCCTACCTTCCATGCTTCCGACGGGACCGGGATCGCCTACCACCTGCGAGGTGAGGGCGAACCGCTCGTCGTCCTGCCCGGCGGACCCATGCGCGCCGCTGCCTACCTGGGCGACCTGGGGGGACTCGCCGCACACCGGCAGCTCGTACTGCTCGACCTGCGCGGCACCGGGGACTCCGCGGTGCCGGCGGATCCGGCCACATATCGCTGCGACCGCCTGGTGGACGACGTGGAGGTGTTGCGCGACCACATGGGGCTGGCCCACATGGATGTGCTCGGCCACTCGGCGGGCGGAAGCCTGGCCATGCTGTACGCCGCCCGGTATCCGGCGCGAGTGGCGAAGCTCGCGCTCGTCACCGCGACCCCATGGGCGCTGGGGATGCCGGTCACGGCGGAGGAACGTCTGGTGGCTGCCCGATCGAGGGTGGATGAACCGTGGTTCAAGGAATCATTCCCGGCATTTGAGGCATGGCTTGCCGGGTCGGCTGACTTCGACCCGGTGATCGCACCCTTCTTCTACGGACGGTGGGACGAAGCGGCGCAGGAACACGACGCGCGCGCCCAGTACGAGTCCAACGACGAGGCAGCCGTTGTCTACGGCTCCGACGGCGCATACGACCCGCCCGTGACCCGCTCCGCACTCGCGCGGGTCACCGCCCCGGTGCTCGTGCTCGCCGGCGAACTCGACGGCGGCCCCTGCCCCGGGCTCGCCCGTCGCGCCGCTGAGCTCTTCCCGAACGGCGAGTTCACCGTACAGCCCGGTGCCGGGCACTATCCGTGGCTCGATGACGCGGATTGGTTCGTGCGGCGGGTCGTCGCATTCCTGGGCGGAGCGGGCGAATGACGGGCTGAGTTCGGCCTTGGTGCCCCATGGTCATTAAAGTTTCGTCAAAGACTGCTGGAAAAGACACCCGAATGAGGGGGGACCGCTATGGGTGCTCCGCGCCTGAGCAGTACGCCATTGCCCGGCATCGGAGTCCGCTACGACCTCACCACACGTGAACAGCGCCGCTTGTCCGTGGTCGCCCACAGGGACGGGTCACGGACGCTGAACGCGTACAGAGAGGATGATCCGGACGCGTGCGCGTTGTCGGTGCGGCTCAGCTCCGCCGAAGCGACCACGCTGATCGACGCGTTGATGCCCGCGCACCACAGCCCCAACCTGCTGTCCACCACCGAGCTGGGCCTCGTCGCCGAGCGCGTCGAACTGTCCGCCACCTCGCACTGGAACGGACGCCTGCTCGGCGAGACCCGGATGCGCACCGAGACGGGCGTGTCCATCGTCGCCGTGCTGCGCCGCGCCGAGGCCGTGCCCTCGCCGACGCCGGACTTCCGGTTGGCGGGTGGTGACACGCTGATTGTGATCGGGACTCGTGAGGGTGTGGATTCGGCCGCCGAGATACTCGGGCGGGAGTGAGCCGCGATGCACTCCTCCGCGGTTTTCCTCATAGAGTTCGGCGCGATCATCCTCGGCCTGGGTCTGCTCGGCCGGTTCGCCGGACGGTTCCAGTTCTCTCCGATACCCCTCTACCTCCTGGCCGGGCTCGCCTTCGGCGAGGGCGGGCTGCTTCCGCTGGGCGCCAGCGAGGAGTTCGTCGCCATCGGTGCCGAGATCGGGGTGATCCTGCTGTTGCTGATGCTCGGTCTCGAGTACACGGCCAGCGACCTCGTCTCCAACCTCAAGACCCAGTACCCGGCCGGACTCGTCGACGCCGCGCTCAACGCTCTGCCCGGTGCCGTCATGGCGTTGCTGCTGGGCTGGGGCCCGGTCGCCGCGGTCGTACTGGCCGGCGTCACCTGGATCTCGTCCTCCGGCGTCATCGCGAAGGTTCTCGGCGACCTCGGGCGGCTCGGCAATCGCGAGACCCCGGTCATCCTGAGCATCCTCGTCCTCGAGGACCTCTCCATGGCGCTCTATCTGCCGATCGTGACCGCCCTCGTGGCGGGCGCCGGTCTCGCGGCGGGCAGCGCCACCCTTGCCGTCGCGCTCGGAGTCGCCGGGCTCGTCCTGCTGCTGGCGGTGCGCTACGGCCGTCACATCTCGCGCTTCGTCTCCAGCGACGACCCCGAGAAGCTGCTCCTGGTCGTGCTCGGCCTCACCCTGGTCGTGGCCGGCCTCGCCCAGCAGCTCCAGGTGTCGGCGGCCGTCGGCGCGTTCCTCGTCGGCATCGCGCTCTCCGGCGAGGTGGCGGAAGGCGCGCACAACCTGCTGGCGCCTCTGCGGGATCTGTTCGCCGCGGTGTTCTTCGTCTTCTTCGGGCTGCACACGGACCCGGCGAGCATCCCGCCGGTGCTGCTGCCCGCGCTCGCGCTGGCTGTCGTCACCACCTGCACGAAGATCGCCACCGGATACTGGGCCGCCAAGCGTGCCGGAGTCTCGGCCAAGGGCCGCTGGCGGGCGGGCGGAACCCTGGTGGCTCGCGGTGAGTTCTCCATCGTCATCGCGGGACTCGCCGTCACCGCCGGCATTGAGCCCTCGCTCGGCCCGCTGGCCACCGCCTACGTTCTGATCCTGGTGATCGTGGGCCCGGTCACCGCCCGCTACACCGAACCGCTGGCGACCCGCGTCACGCGGTGGCGTACGGGCAGGTCCGCGGCGGCGGTCCCGGCCGTCCCCGAGGGCGGCGAAGCCCCGGCCGAGTCGGCGACGGACGCCCGCGCGGACGCGGCCGCGGACCCGGCGTACGACACGGTCGACGGCAGGGACGTGCTCGGCCGGTCCTGAGCGAGTCCACCCGGGGTCCCTGTCCCGGCCGGGAGCAGCCCTGCTCCCGGCCGGGCGGGCGCCCGCTACTCGACCTCGCGCATCATCTTCTCCATGGAGCCGACCGAGAGCCGGGTCCGGGTGAGCTCGTCCAGGGTCTGCCGCTGTTCCTCGGCCGTGCGGCGCTGCAACACCACCGTGTCCTCCAGGAGTTGCGCGTACTTGGTCGCCAGCTCCTTGTACTGCTCCTCGCGGGCGGCCAGCATCCGGGCCCGCCAGGTGGCGGCGCCCTGCCAGACGATCACGATGAGCAGGCTGAACAACCCGGCCGCGCCCACGGCACCGACCAGAACGCCCAGTTCGTCGGCTCCGGCGGCCAGCGTCACCACTTCCTCGTTCACTTCGCTTCCTCTTTCGCGGTCCGGTCAGCGTCGGTCGCGGTGATCGTCGCGGCCGCCCGGGCTATGACGTGGGGCGTCAACTCGAAGAAGAAGGGGGTGACGTCGAAGTACTTCATCGCCTTGCCGTCTTCCGAGAGCTCGAGCGTGCCGACGACCAGTCCGGCGGCCTCCAGGCGCTGAAGATGCATGTGCAGCAGCGGGCGGCCCATGCCGATCTCACGAGCCAGCGCGCTGACGTAGTTACGGCTCTCCATGAGCGCCGCGACGATCCGCAGGCGGTGCGGATTGCCGAGCGCGGAGAGCACCTTCAGCAACTCGTCGCCCGTCGGTGCCGGAGGCGGGACCTCGGGCATCGCGGCCCCTTTCCGTCGTACCTGTCAGAAAACGCTGACAGTCGCTCCGATCACCTGTCAAAGGTTCCTGACACACATCAGGGCTGAATCAGGGGGAGGTCCGGGAGAGGTCAGGGGGAGGCCCGGGAAAACTCAGGGACAGTTCGGGGGTGGCCAAGGGGTGGCCCGGGGCGGTCCAAGCGGCGGCTCCGGCGCGGCATTCGCGCAGCCCGGTGCCCGACCCGTCACCACGAGCGGTGATCAGCGATGGCGTCGACGCCGGACCACCACATACCCGGCGGCCAGCGCCAGCGCGCCGACGGCCAGGCCGGCGCCGAGCACCAGCTCGAAGTCCGCGGGCCCGGTGGCACCGCCCATCCCGCCCCGGACCCCCTGCGTGGGGCGCGGCGAGCTCGTCGGGGGCGGTGTGAAGGTGGGGAGCGGCGAATCGATCGTGCTGCGCCGGGGCAGGACCTCGCAGGCGATGCCGTCGTCCCTGCCCTGGTCCTCGTCAAGGTGATGGGGGTCGCGCGGGTCGCGGTTGAACTCCGCCTGCGCGTCCTCCTGGAAGACGAAGTCGCGGCAGTCCTTGTCGCCCCGGGCGTGGGCCAGGTGGGACGCCGGGCCGACGGCGACGAGAACGGTGATCGCGGTCGTGCATATCGCGTGGGCGCGTCGCTTCACGGGCGTTGCCTCTCGGTCCTGCGGTCTCGCCGGCTGCCGATCGACAACCGTCAAGGCGACCGTAGGTACGCCACCCGCCCACGGGCGCGCGGTGCTGGGCCGTTCGAGCTCCTCCCGGGGTTCCTCGAACGGCCCAGCCGGCCGCCGCTCAGTCCCCTCGGGGCCCGTACGCGGTCATGAAGCGGTCCCGGAAGCGGTCCATGCCCCAGGTGGGGGCGTTCTCGGCGGGCTTCAGGCCGTCCGACCAGTTCCAGTCGGCGATCTTGTCGAGGACCTTCGGGTCACGGGCGACGATCGTGACGGGTACGTCCTTGCTGGTGCTGCCGGCGGTGACGGTGGGGACGGGCTGGTGGTCGCCGAGGAAGACGAGGACCGTGTCGTCGGTGCCGTACCGTTCGACCCACTCGGTGAGGCTGTGCAGCGAGTACTCGATGGCGTGGCGGTACTCGGTGCGGACGCGCTCCGGGTCCTTCCAGACCTCCTTGGGGTCGGTGCCCTCCTTCTTGATCTGGTGGAAGATCGAGCCGTCGCCCAGTTCGTCCCAGTCGGTCATGCGGGCGATGGGGGACCAGGGGTTGTGGCTGGAGGCCAGGATGATCTCCGCCATGATCGGGTCGCGGTTCTTCTTGCCGTGCTCCAGACGCTGGAACGCCTCCAGGCTGAACTGGTCGGGCACGGGCGTCCAGCTGAAGTACGGGCCGTTGTAGCCCAGGTGCTCGGAGTCGTAGATGTGGTCGAGCGCGAAGAACTTGCCCTCCGGCCAGGCCCGCCGCACACCCGGCACGACGCCGACCGTCCGCCATGCGCCGGTCTTCCTGAAGTAGCTGCCCAGCGTCGCCCGGTCGCTGGTGGTCAGGCTGCGGTACCGCTGCTGGTTCTTGATCCAGAGGCCGGACAGGAACGTGGAGTGGGCCAGCCAGCTACCCGCTCCCGTCACCGGCGACTTCAGCCACGCGCTGCGCGACTGGAACCCGGCCGCCTTGAGGGAGTTCGTTCCTTCCTTCAGCACCGAGTCGATCTGCGGCGCCATCGCCGGGTCGTCGATCGCGACCCGGCCGTAGCTCTCGATGAACGTGAAGAGTACGTCTTTGCCGCGCAGCCCCGTCAGCAGCTGGTCCGGCGGCGTCTTCGCGAACGCGTCGACCGCGGCCTGCTTCTCGAAGACCCGCCCGTCCTTCAGGCCGGCCCGGACCTGCTCGATCCGGTTGTTCACGAAGTCGGCGTTGCCCTTGGTGGCCAGCGGGACCCCGGCGATCTGGATGCCCAGGGTCATGCAGGTGATCCACGCGGTACCGAGGATCAGCGTCGTGCGCGTGGCGACGGCACGATGGCCGACCATCAGGTTCGTCACCCGCACCGTCGCGAGGGTCATCAGGACGAGCAGCGCGACGATCAGGACGATCACCCCGGCCACCGCGAGCACCTGCCCGGTACGGCCGAAGGACTCCCGGACGAACTCGGCGGCGTCGTCCAGCAGGATCCAGTCCAGGACCAGGTCGAAGGGGCGGGCCAGCACCGAGTAGAAGCCCATGTCGACGAACTTCAGGACCGTGAGCAGACCCAGCAGCGTGCCCGCGGCCACCGACATCAGCCGCCGTGACCGCGGCGGCACCGCCAGCAGCAGGCCCGCGAGCAGGATCCCTTCGGCGGGCAGCCGGAAGAACGCCTCGGGGCCCAGCCGTTCGAGACGGTTCGGCACCAGGAGCGCGAAGAGCACGAGTGCGCCGGCCAGTACGGTCGTGCCCACGGTCACGCCGCGTGCCGTACGGGGGTAGCGGCGCCGCCAGCCGAACCAGCCCGGGGGAGGGGAGCCGGAGGGCTCCGCCGGGCCGGCCGTCTCCGTGGGGCCGGCCGCTTCCTCGGCGCCGTCGGCCTGCTCGACCGCCGTGGCATCCTCATCCCGCTCGGCGGCAACGACCTCTTCGCCCTGGCCGGTCTCCTTCGCCGGTTCCGCTTCTGCGGCACCGGCAGCCGAATCGGCACCTGCGTCCGAAGCCGTCTGCGCAGCTTCAGCCGCCTCGGCCTCTCGGGCCGCCTCCGCCGCCTCCCCGGCCACCCCTGCCCCGCCCGCATCGTCCCCCGAATCCGCCCCGCTCTCAGCGGTGTCGAGCGGCTGACGGGAACGAGTGAAGAGCGGCACTCGGCGGTCCTTTCGTGCGGTCTTGCGATGGCATGGCAAACACCGGTCGATGACCGAGCCTGCCACCATCAGTACGTCCGCACGTCACCTTGGGTTCAACGCGACCCGCTGCGGGATTCACCCGTCCGCGGACACCGCCACCTCGCGTGCCCAGCGGTAGTCCGCCTTGCCGCTGGGGGAGCGCCGGATGGAGTCCGCGATCACCAGCTGACGGGGGATCTTGTACCCCGCGAGGTGCGAGCGGCAGTGCGCCTGGATGTCCGCCAGGGTCGGCCGTGCCGCGCCCGTGCGCACCTGCACAACCGCCGCCACGTGGTGTCCCCACTTCGCGTCCGGCACTCCGGCCACCAGCGCGTCGTACACGTCGGGGTGGGACTTGAGCGCCTGCTCGACCTCCTCCGGGTACACCTTCTCGCCGCCGGTGTTGATGCACTGCGAGCCGCGTCCGAGCACGGTGACGATGCCGTCGTCGCCCACCGTGGCCATGTCGCCGAGCAGCACCCACCGCCGGCCGTCCTTCTGGAAGAAGGTCTCGGCGGTCTTCCGGGGGTCGTTGTAGTAGCCGATCGGCACATGGCCGCACTGCGCGACCCGGCCCACCTCGCCCGCGGCGACCGGTTCGTACGTGGCCGGATCGACCACCTGGGTACGGGAGTTGACCCGGATACGGAAGCCGCGCTCCGGGCCCGAGTCCTCGGTCGCCGTACCGTTGAAGCCGGACTCCGAGGAGCCGAAGTTGTTCAGGAGCATCACGTTCGGGACCAGCTCCTGGAACTGCCGGCGCACCGTGTCCGACATGATCGCCCCGGACGACGACACGCTGAACATCGACGAGCAGTCCGTCCCCTTCATGGGCCCGTTCAGGGCGTCGACCAGCGGCCGCAGCATCGCGTCGCCGACCAGCGACACGCTGGTGACCTTCTCCTTCTCGATCGTCCGCAGGACTTCCTCCGGCGCGAACTTGCGGTGGATCACCACGCGCTGGCCGAAGTTGAAGCCGATGAAGGCCGTCAGCGTGGACGTCCCGTGCATCAGCGGGGCGGTGGGGAAGAACGTGATGCCGTCGCCGCCGGCCGCCACACGCTCGGCGAGTTCCTCCGGCTTCTGCACCGGCTCACCGGTCGGCGCGCCGCCGCCCAGCCCCGAGAAGAACAGGTCCTCCTGGCGCCACATCACGCCCTTGGGCATGCCGGTCGTGCCGCCGGTGTAGATGATGAACTGGTCGTCCCCCGACCGTGCCGGGAACCCCCGCTCCGGCGACGCGGCGGCCCCGGCGTCCGCGAAGGCCACGGCCGGCACGACCGGTGCCTCGGTCTCACCCGGCGCCACGGTCCCCACCCGCAGCAGGTGCCGCAGCCCGTCCACGCGGGGCAGCGCCGCCGCCACCAGGTCCGTGAACTCCGCCTCGAAGACCAGGGCCACCAGATCGGCGTCCCGGTAGAGGTAGACCAACTCCTCCTCCACATAACGATAGTTGACGTTGACCGGGACGATCCGCGCCTTCAGGCAGCCCAGCACCGTCTGGAGGTACTCCACGCCGTTGTAGAGATGGAGCCCGAGGTGCTCGCCGGGACGTATCCCGCTGTCGAGCAGATGGTGGGCGATCCGGTTGGCCGCCGCGTCCAGCTCCGCATAGGTGAGGCGGCGTTCGGCACCCGTGCCCGGATGATCCACGTACACGAGCGCCTCGCGGTCCGGGACCGCGTCGACGACCGACTCGAACAGGTCGGCAAGGTTGTACTCCACCGTTCCTCCTGCCCTGGCTCTCCACCGGCTGCCGGTCATCAGAGCAAAGCGCGGCACAACTGTGAAGGGTCCGCGCACAAGAAATCTGACTACCTGTCAGAAAACCCTTGAAGTGCCCCGTCGCCTCCTGCAACCTGTTCTCGTTCTTTCAGAGGGGAGACGGGCGATGAGTGGGACGGAACACCTCACCGTGCAGCGCGAAGGCGCCACACTGGTGCTCACGCTCAACAGGCCGGAGGCCAAGAACGCACTCTCGTTGGCGATGCTCGTCGGCCTGTACGACGGCTGGCTGGAAGCCGACGCGGACGACACCGTCCGCTCGGTAGTGTTCACGGGTGCGGGCGGCTCGTTCTGTGCGGGCATGGACCTCAAGGCCCTGGCCGGCCAGGGCATGGAGGGTGAGCGCCACCGGGACCGGCTCAAGGCCGACCCCGATCTGCACTGGAAGGCGATGCTGCGCCACCACCGCCCCCGCAAGCCGGTGATCGCCGCCGTCGAGGGGTACTGCGTAGCCGGCGGCACGGAGATGCTCCAGGGCACCGACATCCGTGTCGCGGGCGAGTCGGCGACCTTCGGGCTGTTCGAAGTGAAGCGCGGCCTGTTCCCGATCGGGGGCTCCACGGTCCGGCTGCAACGCCAGATCCCGCGCACCCACGCCCTGGAGATGCTGCTCACCGGGCGCCCCTACAGCGCACGTGAGGCGGCCGGCATCGGCCTGATCGGGCATGTCGTCCCCGACGGCACGGCACTGGACAAGGCCCTGGAGATCGCCGAACAGATCAACGCCTGCGGTCCGCTGGCTGTCGAGGCCGTCAAGGCGTCCGTGTACGACACCGCCGAGATGACCGAGACCGACGGCCTCGCCGCCGAACTCAAGTGCGGCTGGCCGGTCTTCGACACTGCCGACGCCAAGGAAGGCGCCCGCGCCTTCGCGGAGAAGCGGTCACCCGTCTACAAGCGCGCGTAGGCGCTGCGCTTGCTTTGGCCGGGGAAGGCCGTGGGCCACTGCGGGGCCGTCGTGGCCGGTCGCGCAGTTCCCCGCGCCCCCTACGGGGCGCTCTCGCACCCTGTTTTCCGGAGGAGGCACACCTTCTATGCCCGAAGTCCTCAAGGCACCGCTGACCGTCGAGTTCCCCTTCACCCGCTCCCTCGGGCCCGTCCAGAGCGCCTTCCTCACCGGGCTGCGCGAACGCGTCGTGCTCGGGGTGCGCACCGGTGACGGACGCACGCTCGTCCCGCCCGTCGAGTACGACCCCGTCACCGCCGAGGAGATCCGCGACCTGGTCGAGGTCGCCCCGACGGGCACCGTCACCACCTGGGCCTGGAACCACGCCCCACGCCGCGACCAGCCCCTGAACACCCCCTTCGCCTGGGTCCTGGTCCGCCTCGACGGAGCCGACACCGCCCTCCTGCATGCCCTCGACGCCCCCGGCCCCGACGCCGTGCACACCGGCATGCGGGTCCGCGTCCGCTGGGCCGGGGAACGCACCGGCGCCATCACCGACATCGCCTGCTTCGAGCCGTACGACGACACCGAGGGCAGCGGCGACACCGCCGAACCAGCCGCCCACACCGGCGAGTTCGCGGACCCGATCGCCGGCATCGTCGCCCGCGCCCGGCTCGACTACACCTACTCACCCGGCCGCGCCCAGTCCGCCTACCTGAGCGCCCTGGCCGAACACCGCAACGTCGGCGAACGCTGCCCGTCCTGCCGCAAGGTGTACGTGCCGCCGAGGGGTGCGTGTCCCACATGTGGTCTCGCCACATTGGAACAGGTCGAAGTGGGTCCCCGCGGCACAGTCACCACGTTCTGCATCGTCAACATCAAGGCGAAGAACCTCGACATCGAAGTGCCGTACGTCTACGCCCACATCGCCCTCGACGGCGCCGGCCTCGCTCTGCACGCCCGGATCGGCGGCATCCCCTACGACCAGGTGCGCATGGGTCTGCGGGTCGAACCCGTGTGGACGCAGGACTCCCGCTTCCCCGACCACTACCGGCCCACGGGCGAGCCCGACGCGGACTACGACACCTACAGGGAGCTGCTGTGAACCGCGAGATCGCCGTCGTCGCCTTCGCGCAGACCGACCACCGGCGCACCAGCGAGGAGCTCTCCGAGGTGGAGATGCTCATGCCCGTCCTGCACGAGGTGCTGGCGCAGACCGGTCTGAAGACCGCCGACATCGGCTTCACCTGCTCCGGCTCCAGCGACTACCTCGCCGGGCGCGCCTTCTCCTTCACCCTCGCCCTCGACGGCGTGGGCGCCTGGCCGCCGATATCCGAGTCGCACGTCGAGATGGACGGCGCCTGGGCGCTGTACGAGGCCTGGACCAAGCTGCTGACCGGAGACGCCGACACCGCGCTCGTCTACTCCTACGGCAAGTCCTCCCCCGGCCCGCTGCGCGACGTCCTCACCCGCCAGCTCGACCCGTACTACGTCGCCCCCCTGTGGCCCGACTCCGTCGCTCTCGCCGCCCTCCAGGCCCAGGCCCTCATCGACGCCGGCGACACCGACGAACCCGCCCTCGCAGCGGTCGCCGCCCGCAGCCGCGCCGACGCCACCGCCAACTCGCATGCCCAGCTGCGGGGTTCGGTGCCGCACGGGGACTACCTCGTACGACCGCTGCGCACCGGCGACTGCCCGCCCATCGGCGACGGAGCGGCCGCCGTGATTCTCGCGGCGGGGGAGCGGGCCCGCGAACTGTGCGAACGGCCTGCCTGGATCCGCGGCCTGGACCACCGCATCGAGGCCCACGGCCTGGGCGTGCGCGACCTCACCGACTCGCCCTCCACCCGCCTGGCCGCCGAGAAGGCCGGCGCGTTCGAGCGGCCCGTCGACACCGCCGAGTTGCACGCGCCGTTCACCGCACAGGAGGTCGTCCTGCGCAAGGCGCTGAGCCTCGACGACGGCGTGCGCGTCAACCCGTCCGGAGGGGCACTCGCCGCCAACCCCGTCATGGCCGCCGGGCTCATCCGCATCGGCGAGGCAGCCGCCGGCATCCACCGCGGCGAGTCCGACCGGGCGCTCGCACACGCCACGTCCGGACCCTGTCTGCAACAGAACCTGGTCGCCGTACTCGAAGGGGATCCGCGATGAGCAAGGAGCCCGTGGCCGTCGTAGGCATCGGCCAGACCAAGCACGTCGCCGCACGCCGGGACGTGTCGATCGCCGGGCTCGTCCGGGAGGCGGCCCGCAGCGCACTCGACGACGCCGAGCTGAGCTGGGCGGACATCGACGCCGTGGTCATCGGCAAGGCGCCCGACTTCTTCGAGGGCGTGATGATGCCGGAGCTGTATCTCGCCGACGCGCTCGGCGCGGTCGGCAAGCCCATGCTCCGCGTCCACACGGCCGGCTCGGTCGGCGGATCGACGGCACTCGTCGCCGCCAACCTGGTCGCCGCCCGCGTCCACGGCACCGTGCTGACACTCGCCTTCGAAAAGCAGTCCGAGTCCAACGCCATGTGGGGACTGTCCCTGCCCATCCCCTTCCAGCAGCCGCTGCTGGCCGGGGCCGGCGGGTTCTTCGCCCCGCACGTGCGCGCGTACATGCGGCGCAGCGGAGCACCCGACACGATCGGCTCGCTGGTGGCGTACAAGGACCGGCGCAACGCGCTGAAGAACCCGTACGCCCATCTGCACGAGCACGACATCACCCTGGAGAAGGTCCAGGCGTCCCCCATGTTGTGGGACCCCATCCGCTACTCGGAGACCTGCCCCTCCTCCGACGGGGCCTGCGCGATGGTCCTCACCGACCGGGCCGGAGCCGCCCGCGCGCCCCGGCCACCGGCGTGGATGCTCGGCGGCGCGATGCGCAGCGAGCCCACCCTCTTCGCCGGCAAGGACGCCGTGTCACCGCAGGCCGGCAAGGACTGCGCGGCCGACGTGTACCGGCAGGCGGGCATCGCCGACCCGCGCCGGGACATCGACGCCGTCGAGATGTACGTGCCGTTCTCCTGGTACGAACCCATGTGGCTGGAGAACCTCGGCTTCGCCGCCGAGGGCGAGGGCTGGAAGCTCACCGAGGCCGGGGTGACCGAGCTGGACGGCGATCTGCCCGTCAACATGTCGGGCGGCGTCCTGTCGACCAACCCCATCGGGGCCTCCGGCATGATCCGCTTCGCCGAAGCCGCCCTCCAGGTGCGCGGCCAGGCCGGGGAACACCAGGTGGACGGGGCACGCAAGGCACTCGGGCACGCCTACGGCGGAGGGTCGCAGTTCTTCGCGATGTGGCTCGTGGGCGCCGAGCCCCCGGACGCCTGAGCGAGGTCCCGGACGTCGGTGGAGAGTCCTCCGCAAAGGTCCCCCTCACGTGGCCTGTTGGCACCCGGGGCCGATCGCTAGGCTGACCCGCGGACGACGCGAATCGGGAGGAGCACGGACGTGGCCGAGAGCACCACCATCCAGCAGCAGCCGTTCACGGGCTGGGACAAGCCGGAACTGGACCTCAGCAACGCCGACTGGCACTCGAGCAGCCGTGGCCTGGGGGATGTCCAGATCGCCTTTGTCGAGGGGTTCATCGCGATGCGCAACAGCGGCCGCCCGGAGAGCCCTTCTCTGATCTTCACGCCTGCCGAGTGGGGCGCGTTCGTGTCGGGCGCGCGCGAGGGCGAGTTCGACCTGACCTGACGCGGCGGACGCCGCGAGAGGACCGCAGCGGGACGAGCCGGCGGGCGGTGGCCCCGCGCGCCGGCCGCCTTCGGGCCGATCCGGGGGTGTTCCCGGCGTTTTCCCGGACACACGACCTCCAGTACCCCTGCGGGGCGGGAGCCTGAGTCAGGCTGGCCCCGGGACAGGTGGGTCGTACCCCGGAGGTGAGGAACCCATGAGCACCATGCCGGTCATCGCGGCGGTCGACGGTTCGGACGGCAGCCTGGTCGCGCTGGACTGGGCCTTCGAGACCGCCCTGCTGCGCGAGGCGCCGCTGCGGCTGGTCCATGTTCAGCAGTACGCCGCCTGGGACGGGCCCGAGATCATGCCGTCCGGGCAGCCGGCCGCCGGGAGCGACCCGGTGCTCGACCAGGTGCGCCGGTATCTGGAAGCGCGCGTCGAGCGGCCCGGCACGCAGTACTCGGCCCTCGCGGGAGCGGCCGGCACGGTGCTGCCCGAACTCGGCTCGACCGCCCAGCTGCTGGTCCTGGGCAGCCGGGGCCGTGGCGGCTTCGCCGGCCTGCTGCTGGGATCGAGCGGCATGATCACCGCGCGGGACGCCGAGTGCCCGGTCGTCGTGGTGCCCAAGCCGGGCCGGGAAGTGGGCGACGCCGCGGTGCCGATCGAGCCGGGGCCCCGGGTCGTCGTCGGACTCCAGGTCGACAGCCCCGACGAGGCCACGCTCGCCTTCGCCTTCGCCGAGGCGGCCCGGCGCGGAGCCCGCCTCCAGGCCGTCGCCGCCTACCCCTGGCCGCTGCACCTGTGGACCTCGGTCGCGGCGCAGATCGTGCCGCCGCTGGCCGATCAGGACGCCGTCGAGGCCGAGACCCGCACGCTCGCCGAGGGCCTTCTCGCACCGCAGCGCGAACGTCATCCGGACGTCCACGCCGAGTCCTACGCGGTTCCGGGCGACGCCGCAGGTCACCTCGTCGCCGCCTCCAGGAACGCGAGCCTCGTCGTCGTCGGCCGCCACCGGCGCCGCCTCCTGGCGCCCGCCCGCATGATGGGCTCGGTGGCGCAGGCGGTCCTGCTCCACGCAGCGGCCCCGGTGGCGGTGGTGCCACCCGCGTCGGCCGAGGAGCACTA
>NZ_JBYIVZ010000081.1:0-34327 GCF_057710365.1 Streptomyces sp. bgisy027 | reverse complement strand
ACCTCGCGCGCGCCCGCTTCGATTTCGACCCTATTGGCCACTACGCGCGCCCCGATGTCTTCACCCTCCACGTCGACGAGTCCCCCCGCTCTACCGTCCGCAACATCTGATCGGTCACCGTCACCGCTGCATACGTGGGCGTCGGCCTGGCCCTGCTCGATCGACTTGCCACGACGAGGCGACGGCTGCCGTTCTTCTTCGCACCGCCTCCCGAGCCGCGGCCAAGGCCCGGCGCGAGAGGTAGACCCCGATCGGATCACTGAGCCATTTCAGCGTTGACGCTCCAGGGTGAGGACGGCCTTGGCGATTGACGTCATTCGATTCGGGCTGCATCGCGCCTTGCGGAAGATCTTCCAGGTCTTGAGTCGGGCCGGGCCGCGCTCGACGGCTGCCCTTGCCCGCGACAGCGCTCGATTGACGGTCTGCTGGGTCGGTGTCAGCTCGCCTCTGGGAGGGCGCCGTTGTGGGGTGGTGACCCAGGAGCCGGCCCCGATGTAGGCGCAGTCGGCCAGGATCGGGACGCCCTGGCGCTCGCAGATCCGGATGATCCGGTGGGTCCGGGCGGCCGTCAGGTCGTGGGTGCGTCCGGGCAGGGCCGGGGAGATCCACAGCAGTCGTCCGTCCTGGTCGCTGACCAGCTGGTAGTTCACTCCGTGCCGGCGGTGCTTGGCCGAGTAGTCGGCACGACTGTCGCCGACCCGGTCGCACTCGGCGAGCGATCCGTCGACCAGCACGTAGTCCGGGTTCGCCTCGCGCAGGGCCTTCAGCAGGCCCGGTGCCTGCTCGGCGAGCAGACTGACGGCGGCCGAGGTGTAGGCGTGGGCCGTGCCGACCGAGATCCCGAAGGCCGCGGCGATCTGTGCCAGGGGCTCGTGCTTGCACAGGTAGACCAGGGCGACCAGCGCACGCTGGGACGGGCGGAGCTTGCAGCGGCGGTCACTCTCACGGGTGACGATGAGCATCGTGAGCCACTCGACGAGTGCATGTGGCAGGTCGAGTACGGCAGGATGAGGAACCAACAGGGCTCCAGTGCTGGCGAGTTGAGACTTCGAACACCTCCCTCAACAGCACCGGGGCCCTGTCCGTTTCGCACCC
Source organism: Streptomyces sp. bgisy027 (assembly GCF_057710365.1). Lineage (NCBI taxonomy): Bacteria > Bacillati > Actinomycetota > Actinomycetes > Kitasatosporales > Streptomycetaceae > Streptomyces > Streptomyces sp. bgisy027. Next base: position 33,232 of record NZ_JBYIVZ010000081.1, on the reverse strand, counting down.
TCCGCCCCTCACCCGATCGGTGGCCACTCTGAAACGGCTCACTGCCTACGCGATCACCACCCCACCCTGGCCGCCACCAAGGGCCAGGGCCGCGAGCTCGGTCAGCCGGTCCAACCACGGCCAGGTCGCGGCGCCTCGGTACGGGCCACGGCCAAGGCTCGCAACTGCTCTAGCCGCACGGTGAGCGGGTGTTGGGCGGTGCGCTCCCGCGCGGCGTCACCTGCCTTCGTCGCGGCGGCGACCGCGTCCAGGCGTTCGGGTCCGCACGGAACCGGTGGCGGTTCTGCTCGGTCGCGTACGCCCGCCGCGCATCCGTCTCAGCCTCCAGAATCGGCCCAGCCGCCGGACGCCTACGCCAGGATCGCCGCGTCGGACAGCAGCACGTCATGCAGACGATGGACACAGCCCGTAGCCACCACGCGTGGGTCCCATTGCAACTCGACCGCCGCACTGCGATCCGCCAAAGGCCGGACTTCCAGGTGCAGTTGGAAGGGCGACGCGAGAGGTGTGACCTGAACGCGGCGGACGTTCCGGCCGGGAACCTGGATCCTGGCAGGGGCAACGTTTTGGTATGTCATGGCGGCCTGGAAGACGGGAGGCGTGCCCGGTCGCCGCCCTGCCGTCGGGGCCAGGCCCATCAGGTCCTGCATGGAGAGGGGGACCTGGGAGACGGACCTCAGCCACTGATCCCGCACGTCCACGTTGCCCGAGAACCGCACAGGGACAGGGCGCACGAAGTATCCGACGGCGTCCTCGTCCACCTCCTCCCGGCCCGCGTAGTAGGAGCCGAGGCAGAAGTCGGGTGTCCCGGTCACTGTGCGCAGTGCCGTCGCGAACCAATTGACGAGGCCGGCGTGCAGGTCTCCACCGGCCGCCGAGCCGAGCCGCTGCGCTTGGTCGGCGGACAGCCTCCAGCGCAGGAAGTCGGCAGTTCGCAGACTTTCGGGGTTGCCGGGTTCGAGGTCGAGGGAGCCCGAGCCCTTGAGAAGGTCCGTCCAGTAGCTCCGGGCCGCCGCCAGTTCGGCCTCGCTCCGATGCGGTTCGAGGTAGACGCGGTCGCGTACTGGCTCTTTCAGGCCACTTGCGAGCGCGGTTCCGAAGTCGCGGGCGATCACCTCTTCGGACCAGCCGTCGCAGGCGATGTGGTGCATGACGAAAGTGACGAGTGTGCCGGTGTCGGAGCCGGTGACGAAGCACCTGGCAGGCAGCTCGGACTCCAGGTCGAAGGGCCTCGTCCAGGCCGGGTCGACTTCGCCCTCGGGCGTGCTCTCCGCCCACATTTCGGCCGAAGCGCTGTCGCTGGGAAGCAGCTGCGCCCAGAGTGCGTCCTCCTCGTACCGGTACGTCGTCCGCAGGGCAGGGTGGTGGGCCAGGAGTGCGCTGAACGCCGTACGCACCACGTCCTCTGGTACGGCGGGTTCCACCGCGTAGGAGCTGACCAGGAATTGCGCAGGGTCGCCGGGGAGCATCTGCTCGCGGAGCCAGATGTCGAAGCGACCATCCGTGACCGGTGCCCGGCGGACGGGGCCAGCGGCAGTCTCGGCGCGCACGGCCACCGCCGCGTCGGCCATGGCCCGCGGTGTACGGCCACGGTGCAGGGCCTCCACGCCGACGGAAAGGCCGTGCAGCCGACGCAGGCGGCTGACCAGCCGCATGCCGAGCAGGGAGTTGCCGCCGTGGGCGAAGAAGTCGTCGTCGGCGCGGACCTGCCGCCCCAGCAAGGACGTGGCTACCCGTACACAAGCCCCCAGTGGGGTGAGGGGCTCGGCTGCGTGACCGGCCGCAGGCAACACGGGAGGCAAGGCGTTGCGGGCGACCTTGCCGCTGGTGTTGACGGGCAGGGTGGCGATGGGGACGAAGGCTGCGGGGATCATGGATGTGGGCAGCAATTCGGCGAGGGCGGTGCGCAGCGTGCGTTCGTCAGGCCGCTCACCGCCACGGGCGACGTAGTACGCGGCGAGGAACGACTCCTCCCCTTCCTGCTGGACAGCCACGGCCGCGGCGGTCACCCAGGGCAGGGAGTTCAGCGCGGCTTCGACCTCCTCAAGTTCGATGCGGTGGCCGTTAACCTTCACTTGGTTGTCGATACGGCCTGACACGACGAGGTCTCCGGACGGCGTGCGCCAGGCGATGTCGCCGGTGCGGTAGAGCGGTCCGCTGGGGTCCAGGGCCGGGTGGTTGACGAAGCGGCGGGCGGTGAGGTCCGGATCCTTTACATAGCCCTTCGCTACCCCGTGCCCCCCGAGAAGCAGTTCGCCCGGTTCGCCGTCCGGGACCGGGACGAGCTGCTCGTCGACAACGTATGCCCGGGTGTTGGCGACGGGGTGCCCGACGTGCATCTCCGTGGGATCGTCCGGAACGGTCCAGCAGGTGGACCACACCGTGGTCTCCGTGGGGCCGTACATGTTCATCACGACGTTACGGCCGAGGGCTTTGAGCCCTGTGGCGAGAGTGCGGTCCAGGGCCTCGCCGCCCACCAGGACCAGGTCGAGATGCGCCATCGCCGCCCGTGCCGTCGGGTCGTGGAGCAGCATGCGGAAGAACGTCGGCGTCCCCTGCATCGCCGTGACGCCGTGCCGGAGGATCAACTCGTGCGGCATGGCCGGTGTACCGCCGTCCGGCAGGGCCAGCTCCCTGGTCTCCGCGGTCTCGGCTAGGACCACTGGGATGCCTCGGCTCGCCGTCCACAGCAGTTCGAGGACGGCGATGTCGAAGGTGACTGCCGTGATCGCGAGCCACACGCAGGGTTCCGGCAGGGGGATCTCGGCGTCGAGGGCGAAGAACAGATTTGCCAGGTTGGCGTGGGTCACGTCGACTCCCTTGGGCACTCCCGTCGAACCCGAGGTGAAGATGACGTAGGCGCTGTCGGTGCCGGTAATGGCGGGCAGCGCTGCGTGCGGATCCGAGCGGAGCAACTCGTCGACGTCAACGTGCATTATGTCGTGTCCGAGGCGGCGGTCCGCATAGGGGGCGTTGGTGAGCAGCGTGCCGCATTCCGCCCGGCGCAGGGTTTCCGCGGCGCGTTCAGCTGGGCCGGTGCCGTCGACCGGCACGTAGACGAGACCGGCCCGCATGATCCCGAGAAGGGCCATGACGAGTTCTGGCGAACGGGAGACGAGGACGCCGACTCGCTGCCCGGGCTCCAGTCCCCTGCGGAGCAGGCCCGAGGCCACGGCTGCCGCACCAGCGTCGAGCTCGCACCGCGAGACGGTGCGGTCCCGGTAGGTGAGGGCGGGGGCGTCGGGGTCTTCGGCCAAGCGCGCGGCGATCGCGTCCGGGGCGAGTGTCTGCTGTGTCACCTGGCACCTTTCTCGAAACTGCGTACCACGGGGAGGGCTTCGGCAGCGACGCGCTCAAAGGTCTCCACGTCGGCGGCGAACGGCGCCGATCGACGCGGGTAGTGGACGACGAGGTCAGTGAATCCCCGTTGCGCGCAGCGGCCCGCAAAGTCGACGAACCGGTCGACCGAGGCGAGCGGTTCATCGCCCACGACACTGCCGTTGATCAGCCGGGAGAGCTCCGCGGGGTCGCGGTCGAGGCCGGCGCAGGCCTCGTCGAGCCGCTCCTGCTGACGGCTCACCAGGTCGAGCCCCTCGGCCTCAGGCACCTGCCCGAACCTGCGCGGGTCCCCGTTGGTGATCCAGATCTGGGCCTGCTCGGCGGCGAGCGCCAGGCCGCGCGGGCCCGTCGCCGCGAGGGCGAAGGGGATTCGTGGGCGCTGGACGCAGCCCGGCTCCATGTGCACGTCCACAGCGGTGTAGTAGGCGCCTCGGTGGGTCGTCACGCGCTGCCGCAGCAGCTGGTCTGCCGTCTCCACGAATTCACGGAATCTGTCCTGCTTCTGACCCGAGGTCAGTTCGAGGCCGCCGAGCGCCGTGGTGTCATGTCCACCCGCGCCGGCCCCGATTCCCGCCACGAAACGGCCACCGGACACGTCGTCCAGGGTCATGACGTCCTTGGCCCAGGTCACGGGGTGTCGGAAGGTGGGTGAGGTAACCAGGGTCCCGAGGGTGATCCGCTCGGTCACCGCAGCAGCTGCGGTGAGGGTGGGGATCGCGCCGAACCAGGGGCCGTCCCTCAATGACCGCCAGGACAGGTGGTCGTACGTCCACACGTGGTCGAATCCCATCTCCTCGACCTCGCGCCAGATCCGGCGGGCCTCGCTCCACCTGTGTTCGGGCAGCACTACGACGCCGACACGCATGTCTTCTACTCTTTCGAAGTCTGTTCTTCCGGTCGCCAGGAGGTTCGGGCCGGAGGCCGCCGGGTGCGGCTTCCGGCCTCGTGGCATCGCCGCCGACCCCTCAGGCGGACAACGACTTGACGATCACGTCGCTGAGTTCATCAACGTCGGTGACGCGGTTGATTGCGGCCTCCTCCAGTTCGGTGAAGTCCGCAGTGTGGTAGCTGCCGCTGCCGTGGACCACGATGTCGTCCCCGGCTGCGAGGAGTCCGCGGTCCACCGCATTGAGCACGCCGGTGAACGCCATGACGAGGGACCACTCGCGCAGTTGCCGCGGGTCGGCGGGCAGGGTGATGCCGGCGGCGCCGAGCAGGGCCCTGATCTGCGGGTAGCGGCTGAAGCACTCGTGGAGGGAGACGACGATGCCATCGCCGCCCTGCCGGTGGATCAGCCCGGACATCTCCTCGGCGGTGACCGGGGTCTGCGTGTAGAAGGTGGTCTCCAGCGTCTCCCCGGGATCGGCCGTCACGGCCGGGAAGTGCGGGTCGGCGTCTTGCCGGTGCAGCCCCGTGGCGGCATCGTATGTGAACGCGGGCACGCGGGTGCGCGAGAAGTCGCCACCCCGCAGGTGCAGGACCATGTCGGGGGTGTCCAGGTGCTGGACGAGCAGGTAGCGCGGTGCCGCGCCCTCGGACGCGAGCAGGTGGCGATGGCCGAACGCGTGGCCAAGCAGGCCGTAGGCGCTGGAGACGGCGTGCGCGTGGAGGCGGCCCCGCTCCGGGGCGGAGCCCAGGGTGTCCTGCTCCACGAGGGCGCGCAGGGCGTCGGCCATCTTGTAGTTGGCGATGGCAAGGCTGTACCAGATCCGATAACCGGTACGGCTCTCGGCCTCCGCACCGAACTTGTCGACGAAGGACACCGCCAGGTCCTTCACGGAGGCCCGCTGCGGCCCGTCGTAGGTGATGACCGGGTTCTGCGCCCGCCGGTCGGTGTCCTGGCTGAGAGGCGAGGACCACAGCTTGCGGCGCGCCGCGCCGGGGACAACCACGGCGATGCGCAGTTCGTCACCGGTGACGAGGCCGCAGTCCACGGCCCGCTGGACGGCGTCGCGCAGGGCCGTCGCCTTGTTCGCGGAGGATGGGGTGACTATCGCTATGCGCTCGCCGGTGCGGCGGATGTGGTGGACGGCCCGGGCCACCATCAGCAGCGACGCGAACGTCTTGGTGGTACGGGTACCCGGGTTGCTCATCATGTTCAGCAGGGTCAGCGAGTGCCCCTGGTAGACGTCGAGTTCGTGGACCGACACGTCGGAGGCGGCCAGATAGCGGCGAAGGTCCTCGGCCATCGGCGGGAGTTCGATATCCGGCTCGAAGCCGGGGTGCCCCGGGGCGGCCTCCGCAGCCAGCAAGCGGGCGGCCTCGCACGCCTTGTCGTAGTAGCGCGCGAGGACGTTCTCGACGCGGACCGTGCGGGGGGTCTGGCTAGCACTCATCAGGATCGCTTCCGGTCGAAGTGAGCTGGGACATCAGGTGGCGAGGCCGGGTTGCTCGGGGGCAAGGCGCGCGCTGTGCCGGTAGAAGATGACGCCCTTGGTGATCGCTTGGAGGAGGTTCGCGCAGATCAGCGCGGACCACAGGGCGGTGAGCCCGCCCGCATCGGCCACCGGGACGGCGCTCAGGCACAACAGGCCGAAGAAGACGGCGGTGGAGACCAGGCTCGGGAAGGTGCGCTTCAGCCCGAGCATGCCGAAGCCGGCGATCGCCTGGAGAGCGTCGGTGACCACCACGGCGAAGACGAGCGGGAGCTGGTCCTCCAATTGCGGCTGCAGGGACGCGTCTTCGCTGAAGAGAGGGACGATCCAGTGGCCGAAGACCACGAGGACGAGACCGAGGGTGCCGACGCCGCACAGCGCGACCCCGCCGCCCGCGAGGACACTGCGCCGAGCTCCGGCGGCGTCGGCGTCGCGTGCCGAGCCCGCCACTATAGGGACGGTCGCCTGGCCGATTGCCACGGCGAGGGTGTAGATCAGGTTGACCAGTGTCTCGGACACCCCATGCACGGCGGCCTGTTCGGTGCCGAGCCGGGCCGCGGCGAACGTCAGGACGCCGAGGACCACGAACTTGATGAGCACGGTTCCGGCGAGCGGGATGCCGACCCTTGCGAGCCGGAACACCTGAGGCAGGTCGGGGCGTCCAGGGCGCAGGGACTGGCCAGCCAGCACCGGGAGCCGGTGCAGGGCGAGTTGGACCCGGAAGGTGGTGATGAGGCTGGACGTCAGCATGGCGATGCCGGCGCCGTTCAATCCCAGGGCCGGAAGGGGGCCGGTGCCCGCGATGAGCCCGATCGACAGCAGCACGGCGACGGCGGTGCCGACGAGTCCTGCCCGCATGACGAGCTTGCCCTGTCCGAGGGCGACCAGGACGGAGATCGCGGAGGCGCCGACCGACGTCGACAGCACGGCGACGGCCAACAGGTAGGGGAACGCTCCGAGATGGTCGAGGGTGGATTCGGGGACGCCGGTCGCGCGTCCGATGACCGCCACCCCGGCAACGGCGACGGCGCCGAGCAGACCGACGATGAACCCCAGCCACATGCCGTTGCGGACCAGCGGGGCCATGCCGTCGGGGTCGTCCTCGTGTTGGCTGACGAACGGCATGACGCCGCGCAGGGCGCCAGTGACGGTGGCCGTGGCGGGGCTGTAGACGGCGATGGTCACGGCGAACGCCGCGAGCGAGGACGTCGCATGTCTGCCGAGCAGGGCGGTGTCCACCAAGGCTCCGGCGGAGGACGCGACCATCGTGAGGTAGAGCGGTAGCGCGGTCTTCGCGATCCTGCTGAAGGGGTTCTGCCGCCGTTCGGTCGTGGCGGTTTCAGTCATGAGATTTCCTGTCGGTTCGGTCCGCTTGCTTTCTGCTCCGGCGCCCCTGCTTTCTGCTCCAGCGCCCTGTCGAATGACGTGGATATGGCGGTCGCTAGTTCTCGTTCCGAACCGAACAGGTAGAAATGACCGCCGGGCCAGGAATGGCCGTTCACCGCATGACGGAAGTACTCTTCCCAATGGCAGGTCTCGACCCCGTCGAGGAGCGGGTCGTCACGGCCGCGGAATATCTCCGCAACGGTGTCCAGCGGGGCTTTGGCCCCGCATTCGTACGTATCGACGAGTTCCAGATCGGGGCGGATTACTTCCAGCAGGTAATCGACGACGTCTGGGTCCTGGAGCAGTTCCTCGGGCGTTCCGCCGAGGTCCCGCATGAAGTCGACGAGGCGTGCGTCGTCCCACAGGTCGCGCCGGGTACGCGCGGGGTGCGGCAGCTTGGGCGGACGTACGGCGGACAGGCCCAGCCACGTGACCGGAGTGCCGCGTCGCTCCAGTTCGGCGGCAAGCTCGAAGGCGACCACCGCTCCCATGCTGTGCCCGAACACGGCGTCCGGCAGGACACTTTGCACGTCGAGGGCGTCGAGGCAGAACCCGACGGCCTCCCCCACGCTCCGGCACGGCTTCTGCCCGAGGGACGGCCCCCGGCCGGGAAGGTCGAGCGTGAGCGTCCTGAATTTCCCTCCGAGTGATTTTGCGAGTTCACGGTAGGCGATTGCAGAACCGCCGGCATGATGCAGAATCAACATCTCAGGCAATGGCGGAACTGCCACATCGTCAGGATTCAAGGATTGCCTCCCGGATGAGAGGGGTGGTACAAACTTGGGTCATGAAACGAATCGCCTTCACTTACCCGGGTCAGGGATCGCAGGTTCCAGGAATGGGAAAGGATGCAGCGCAGGCGCGCCCGGACCTCTCCCGAAGTTATTACGAGGCGGCGGACGACATACTCGGGCTGCCGCTCAGCCGTATCTGCTTCGAGGGCGACGCGGAGCAGTTGCGCGACACCGCAGTGACCCAGCCCGCGATCTTTCTCACGAGCCTGGTGTTCACCCGGCTCCTGGAGGAGCAGGGAGTCGTGCCGGACGTGGTCGCCGGGCATAGCCTGGGCGAGTACGCGGCGCTGGTGACGGCCGGGGTGCTCGACTGGACGGACGCGCTGCGCCTGGTCCGCCGTCGCGGCGAGCTGATGGCGGCTGTGAACCGGCGTACACCCGGCAGGATGGCCGCCGTGCTCGACCTCGGTGCGGACCAGATCGACGAGCTGTGCGCGGAGGTCACACGGCAAGGGCGGGGCACCGTGGAGGTCGCCAACTACAACTCTGCGGCGCAGACCGTGGTCTCCGGAGACGCTCGTGGCGTCGAGGAGTTCGCTGCCGCGGCACGCCGGGCCGGGGCGCAGCGCGTCGTCGACCTCAAGGTGGGGGCGCCCTTCCACTCGGTGTTCATGAAGGAGATCGAGGCCGAGTTCGCTGACGATCTGGCAGGCGTGCGCTTCGCCGAGCCGGCGCTGCCCGTCGTGGCGAACGCGACGGCCGGGTATGTGGAGACGGCGGAGGCGGCGCGGGAGCTGCTGCGTCGTCAGCTCGCCTCTCCAGTCCTGTGGACACAGACCGTGGAGCTGCTCGTCGCTGCGGAGGTCTCGGCCCTGCTCGAAGTGGGCCCTGGCCGCGTGCTGTCGAACATCGCGCGTGCCTCGGCGCCCGGGCTGCCTGCCCTGCCCGTGGGGACGATGCGTCAGCTCGGCAAGGCCGTGGCGCAGGTGTCCGCTGTCACTGTGTGAGGTGAGGGGGGCGGCCCGGCGGCCGCCCCCCGCCGTGTCAGACATACGCGCACACCTCGCTGAGCTCGGCCAGCGCCTCCAGCCCACGCAGCACCTCGTCGACCGGCAGCCCGAAGTCGACCAGGCAGGCGATCTCGTCCACCCCGAGCTGGGCCAGTGACTCCACGATCGGCAGGCAGTCCTGGACCGAGCCGATCAGGCACCGGCTGCGGGTGTAGCCGTCGTAGACGTGTTCCAGCATCTCGGTGAGCTCCTCCTCCGGCACTTCTCCTGAGGCGAGAGCGGCGGGGAGGGCGAAGAGGTTCAGGGACGAGCGCATGTACGCCGTCAACGGCGCCCTGGCGGTGTCCCGGGCCCGCTGCCCTTCGTCGGCCACATAGGTGTGCAGCATGACCGCGACCCGCTCTCTCTCCAGGCCGTGACCGGCCTTCTGCAAGGCCTCGCCGTAGTCGACCAAGTTGTCCTCCAGCTGCTCCCAGGTCTGGCCGAGCAGATGGGTCAGCACTCCGTGCCCGAGCTCCCCGGCGAGGGCGAAGGTCGCCGGGGAACCCGCCGCCGTGATCCACAGCGGGATGTCCTGCTGGACCGGGCGGGGGAAGGACCGGATGGCCACCAGGCCGCCGTCGGGCCCGGGCCGCTCGACCTCCTCGCCCGCCCACAGGGACCGGACCTCCGCGAGCTTCGACCGCAGGGCGGACTTGTTGTCCGCGAAGGCATCGGGGGCGAGCACGAAGTCCCTCGGATTCCAGCCGGAGGCGAATGCCAGTCCCGTACGGCCACCGGACAGCTGGTCGACGACGGCCCACTCCTCTGCGACCCGGATCGGGTCGTGCAGTGGGAGGACCACGCTGCCAGCACGGATCTCCACGCGTTCTGTCATGGTCGCGAGGGCGGCCGCCGTCACTGAGGGGTTCGGGAAGGGCGCGCCGAACTCGTGGAAGTGCCGCTCGGGCGTCCAGACTGCGGTGAAGCCGTGGGAGTCGGCGAACCGCGCCGCCTCCTTCAGCAGGCGGTACTGCTCTTCAGGGACGTCCCCGCTGGAGAAGAAGAAGAGGCTGAACTTCATGCGGTGGCTCCTGCCGGTACGGAGTCGACGAGGCCCGGAGCGGAGTCCGGTTCGAACAGGAGGCGGAAGAGGGCCTCGCGGTAGAGCCGGAGCAGCTCCTGCGCGTGCCGGTGCCCGTCCGCGTCCCTGCAGAGCAGTTCCACCCGCAGGGAGTCGGGCGCTTCGATCGGGAGGAACTGGAGGCACTGTCCCGGCGGGAGGGTGTCCAACTCCAGCGCCTCGAAGGGCGCGCCTGCCAGCAGGACATCCTGGGTGTCGTCGCGGACGTAAGTAAAGGACACCGACTGCGAGATGTGGGCGGCCAGCGCGAGGTCCCGGGCCGCCAGGTCGCCGAAGGGCACCAGGCGCACGGACTCGACGCGGGCATGGACGCGCTGCGCCTCGGCGAACGCCTCGGCGGGGGACTGCTCTGGCGCGAAGCGCAGCGGTACCGGGACCACGTTCGCGAACGCGCCCACCGAGTCGCTCAGCGCGGAGTGCACCCGGCCGTCGAGCGCGACAGAGAAGCAGACTCCGTGCTCACCGGTCCGGCGGGCCAGCGCCGAGGCGAAGGCGGTGAGGTGCAGTAGGAACGGAGTGGTCCGACGGTCCGCGCACCACGAGCGGATCACGGCGTGCAGGGAGGCGTCGGGGCGCCAGCTCACACGGTGCACGGGTGCGGTGGACGGTACGGTGTCCGATGCGCGCTGCGCCGGCAGCAGCTCTCGCCACACGTCGAGCGCCTGCGTGAAGGACGGCATGGACGGCAGCTCGTCCCGCCAGGCCAAGTACTGCAGGAACCCCTGGTCCTCGGCCGTGGCCGCGCCGGGCGCCGCGTCGTAGGCCTCGGCAACCGACCGGACCAGGTTGAGCAGGCCGATTCCGTCCAGGGCGGCCGCGTGGACCGTGAAGGAGACCAGCAGGCCCTCCTCCGGCACCCGCACTGCGCGGACCCGCAGCAGGGCGTCCCGGCGCGGGTCGATCGGGTCGGCCTGGCCTGCCTCGGCCAGCCACTCGTGCGCGCCCTGTGCCGGCGGAGGCGTCGGCAGCCGCAGTTCCTCCACGCTCGCCGCGTTCTCGCCCGGGGCGGCCAGGACGGGGCCGCCGTCTTGCGGGTAGCGCACCCGGAGCGCGGGGTGCCGGGCCAGCACCGCGTCAAGCGCCGACTCCAGCCGTCGCAGGTCGAGTTGAGCCCCCGTACGGAAGACGAAGGTCTTCTGGTGGGCGGCTTCCGGGCTCTGGACCCGGCGCAGCAGCCCGCCGGGGACGGTGTCAGGCAGCCGTGGCGGGGGCAGGGTTACCGCGTCGTCGGTCTGGGCGGACCTCTCGGACACGACGGCCGACAACGCGGACGCCGTTCCGGCCGTGTAGAAGTCGCGGATCGACAGACGAACGCTGAATGCCTCGCGGACGAGGTGCAGGGCTCTGGTGGCCAGAAGCGAGTGGCCACCAGCGTCAAAGAAGTCGTCCTCGGCCTGTAGTTGCGGCTCCTGGAGCAATTCGCGGAAGACGCCGAGGACCGTGGTCAGGACGGGATCGCCGCCCCTGTCCGTGGGCTGCTGCGCGGCTGCCGACTCCGGGTTCGGCAGCCGGGATGGGTCGACCTTGCCATTGACGTTCACCGGGAAGGAGCCGACCACTGTGAACGAGGACGGCACCAGCGATGGGGGCAGTTCCTCGCGCAGCCGGTCGCGGACCGTGCCTGCCAGGTTCTCCGCGCGGCCCGCGGCGATGAGGTAGGCGTCGAGGCGCTTGTCGCCGCTCTCGCCGGTGACCCGCAGATAGACATCCCGCACGCCGGGCACCCGCCGGATGACTAGCTCGATCTCGCCGAGCTCGACGCGCGTGCCGCGGATCTTGATCTGCTGGTCGCCGCGGCCCAGATAGAGCAGGTCGCCGCTGGGCAGCAGCCGGACCCGGTCGCCGCTGCGGTAGGTGCGTTCCCCCGTCACCGGATGGGTGGAGAACCGCTCGGCGGTCAGTTCGGGCCGACCCAGATAGCCCGTGGCCACGCATGGACCGCTGAGAAACAGCTCACCGATGCTCCCGTAGGGCACGGGCCGGCCCGCCTTGTCCTTGATCTCATACGTCACGTTCTGGATCGGACGGCCGATCGGCGCGTACCGGTGCCAGGTGCGCGCAGGGCCGGTGAAGCGGTAGAAGGCGACGCAGTGCGTCTCGGCCGGGCCGTAGTTATTGATGAGCTGGCACTCCGGGAGGGCCTCGAAGAAGCGGATCATCTGCTCGCTCAGGCGGAGTTGTTCGCCGGTGGTGGTGATCTCCCGCATGGTTGCGAAGAGCGAGGGATCCGCCTGGTAGCGGGCGGCCAGCGCGTGCATGAGCGAGACCGGGAAGATCGCCTTCTGCACGCCATGGTCCCGGATGAACTCGGGCAGCAGCTCGTGGTCGTGCTTGTCCTCGTCGTCGACGACGTGCAGTGATCCCCCCGAGCACAGCGCTCCGAAGGTCTCGTGGAAGGAGACGTCGAAGCCGAACGAGGCGAACTGAAGCCAGCGCGTTCCGAGCGGGGTGACGCGGGTGTCGTAGTCGGCCAGGTTGGCCAGGGCCCGGTGGGTGAAGTGAATGCCCTTAGGGCGTCCCGTGGTTCCGCTCGTGTAAGTGACGTAGGCACCAACGGCCAGGTCGACCGCGTCGCCGGGCAAGAGCCCCTCGGGGCCCTGGATCCTTGTCACGTCGGCGAGTTCGAGCGGTTCGGCCTCGGTGGCAAAGCGGGCGTCGGCTGCGTCGGCGCAGAGCACGAAGCGGGCGCCGCTGTCCTCGGCAATGACCGCGAGTCGCTTCGGGGGGTGCGCCAGGTCGAAGGGCACGGGAGTTGCGCCCGCCCGCATCACGCCCAGGAGTGCGGCCACGAGGGGAACGCCGCGCTCCATCGCGATGCCGACGGTGTTGCCATGCGCCACGCCGCGCTCAGTGAGCAGGTCTGCGATGCCGGCCGAGATCCGGGCGAGCTGCCCGTAGGTGAGCCTCCCCCGCTTGTCGGCCACCGCGGTGCGCTCGGGATGGCGTGCGGCGAGCTCCGCGAAGACGGCGTGCACTGGCCTGTCCGGTACTTCGGCGAACGGGCCGACGAGGGCTGCCGCGGTGCGTGCCGCGGCCTCGGGAGTCTCGACGGGCAGGTCGGCCACGAGGGTCTCGGGGGCGCTGGTGGCCCGGTCCAGCAGATGTCCGAACGCCTCCTGCCAGGCGGCCACCGTCTGGGCGTCGAAGCGGTCCGAATCGTACATGAACCGGCCCGACAGCGTGCCGTCGCGGCCCAGCCACCAGCTCAGCGAGAGCTCGTACGTGCTGGCCTCGCGGTCGAACGGCACGGTGACCGCGCGCAGGCCCTCCGGCGCCGGGGGCGCGCTGGCGTCCTCGCTGAGCATGTTGAACAGCACCTGGAACACCGGGCTCACGGACAGATCGCTGTCCGCGCCGAGATGCCGCGCGAGCACCTCGAACGGCAGGTCCTGGTGGTCGAGGGCGTCGGTGAGGCGATCCTGCGTGCTGTGCAGCAGGTCGCGGAAGGTGTGCTCCCGCTCCCAACGGGTTCGCATCGGCAGAGTATTGACGAAGTTGCCGATGAGCTCCCGGGCCTCGGGGCGGTGCCGTCCGGAGACCGGCGTGCCCACGACCACGTCGCGGCTGTCACTGATCCGGCCGAGGAAGAGCGAGAACGCGGCGGACACGACGACGAAGGGCGTGGTCCGTTCCCGGGCGGCCAGTTCCCTTACCCGCGTGGCCAGTTCGGTCGGGAGGCTGAAGTCGAGGTTGCGGCCCGCGTAGCTGCGGGCCGAGGCGCGTGGGCGGTCGGCGGGCAGCTCGATCACCTTGGGGGCGTCGGCCAGTTCACGCGTCCAGAACTCCAGGTGGCGACGCATGTCCGCGGATTCGAGCGCCTCGGCCTGGCCGAGAGCGTGCGCGGCCAGCAGGCCGTCGAGTGGTGGCAGGTCGGGGACCTCGCCGCGGACGCGGTGTGCGTAGGCGGCGTACAGGTCGGTGAGGAGGATGCCGGTGGAGCGGGCGTCGGCGCAGATGTGGTGCACGGCCATGCCCAGCACATGGCGTTCGGGCGCGAACCGGAAGATGCGCGCGAGCAGGACGGGTGCGCGGTCCAGCGGGATCTTGGAGGCGAGCAGTGCGCGGATCCGCTGCCGCAGCTCGTCTTCCGTGACGTCCTCGACCGGCAGGTCGACCTCGGCGGCCGGGCGGATCTGCTGCACCGCGCGTCCGTCAACCACCGTGTACACCGAGCGCAGTGCCTCGTGGCGCGCCACCACGTCGCGCAGGGCGGCGTGCAGCGCCCTCGTGTCGAGGGGGCCGCGCAGGTCGGCGAGGACGGGGACGTTGTACGCCTCGGCAGCGTTGTCGATCTCGTCGAGGAAGACGAACTTCTCCTGATGGGGGGTTAGAGGCAGGACGGTGCGGGGGCGGTCGGGCAGGGAGGCCGTGGCGGGGGAGGCTGCGCGCACGAGTTCGGCGAGTCGGCGCGGCGTCGGGCCGCGCATGAACGAACCGAACGGCACGACCGCGCCCCAGCGGGATTTGGCGGAGGCGACGACGCGCTGGGCCAGCAGGGAGTCGCCCCCGAGGGTCAGAAGGTCGTCGTCGGCGGCCACCTCGTCCACGCCGACGGCCGCACGAAAGAGTTCGCGTGCCTCCTCCTCGAGGTCCGCCGCGGGTACGGCATCTCGGGCGGGCGTGTCGGGGGCGGCGTCCTGGGCCTCACGCCAGTACCGCTGCCGGTGGAAGGGGTACACCGGTACGTCCACCACTGAGCCCGGTGCCATGTCGGTCGAGGGCAGGTCGGCGCCCTGGATCCCTGCGGCCCAGGCGCTGACGGCGCCTGCCAGCAGGGTGTCGGCGCCGGGCCGGACGCCCTCGGGGACGCTCGGCAGGATGGAGACCAGGCGCCCCAGCCGGCCCAGGGCTGCGGGGGACGGCGGCTGAGCGTCGGGCGTGACCGCCGGACGTGCCACGGTGAGCCCGCGCGGTGGCAGCGTGCGCAGACCGGGCGAAGCGGGCGCACCGGCTCCCAGGTGGGCGGGATCCGCCGCCCGCCCGGCGGGGACGAGTTCACTGCCGTCGGCGTCATACCAGGTCAGCTTCGCGGGGCCGAGGGTGAGGCTGCGCGCCGCCGTTTCGGCGGGTTCGCCGGTGGCGAGCCGGGCCAGCAGACGCTTCAGCTCTTGTGGGGGCAGCACGCCGGTGAGCACGGCTGCCGCCAGCCGGCATTCTGGGGCGGCGAGTACGGCCGCGGGCTCAATGCCGTGCTCGCGCCACACTGCGGCGGCGCCGAGGGCGGTGATCGTGGCCAGGACGGCGTGCGGCAGGGCGCCAAGGCTGGTGTCCGAGCCGAGGCCGAGGCCGGACCGCCAGGCGTCCAGGAGTGGGTCCGCCGCCGTCCGGAAAGCCGACAGGGTGTCGTACAGGTCGCCGAAGAGGTGCGCGATCGGACTTGGGAAATCCAGCAGGAGAGCCACTGACCGGACCATGGGATTTGCGGTCTCCGCCGGTCCGACCCGGACGATGTCGCCGCCGGGGCGCCACAGCAGGGCGCGGCGCAGGGGGTGCTGGGTGCGTCCCCGCCGCAGGGTGAACGCGATGTCGTGCGCTCCTGCGGCGGAGGTGACGTTGCTGAGGTGCTTGCGCAGTTGCGTGTCCAGGGCGTCGAGGGACTCGGGTGACCTGGCGGTGAAGGCGAGCAGGACGGAGTCGTCGGCGAACACGGGCGCCGGTGTCTGAGGCTGCCGCGGGGCCTCCTCCACCAGCAGATGGACGTTGGTGCCGCCGATGCCGAAGGAGCTTATCCCGGCCCGCAGCGGGTGTGCTCCATGCCAGGGTCGCAACTCCCGGTTGAGGTAGAACGGTGAATTCGTCAGGTCCAGGTGAGGGTTGGGCTCCTCGCAGCCGAGTGTCGGCGGCAGTTCGCGGTGGTGCAGGGCGAGGACGACCTTGATGAGGCCGGCGATGCCCGAGGCCGAGTCGATGTGCCCGATGTTCGACTTCACCGAGCCAAGGGCGCAGAAGCCCGTGGCGGTCGTCGTCTCCCGGAACGCCTCCACTAGGGCGCTTACCTCGATCGGGTCGCCGAGGGCGGTTCCAGTGCCGTGGGCCTCCACGTAGCTGACGGTGTCGGCCGGGAGGCCGGCCAGCGCGTGGACGGTGGCGATGAGTTCGGCCTGTCCGACGGCGCTGGGCACGGTGTAGCCGCTCTTGGAGGTGCCGTCGTTGTTGACGGCTCCGGCCCGGATCACGGCGAGTACTCGGTCGCCGTCCGCCAGCGCGTCCTCCAGGCGGCGCAGCACCACCAGGCCGACACCGCTGGCGAAGACGGTGCCAGCGGCCTCGGCCGAGAAGGGGCGGCAGCGACCGTCCGGGGAGGCCGTCCCGCCCTCGGTGTACAGGTAGCCGAGGTCGCGGGGCTTGATGCAGGAACCGCCGACGACCATGGCGTCGGCCTCATAGTCCAGCAGTGTGCGGCAGGCCTGGTGCACGGCGGCCAGGCTGGACGAACACGCGCAGTCCACGGCGAGGCTCGGACCGGTCAGTCCCAGCCGGTAGGCAAGCTGGGTGGCGGTGAACCCACGGTCGTTACCCATCAGGGTCCGGTGCCAGCCCAGCCGCTCTACGGCGTCACGGTGGGGCAGGACGTTGTCCAGGAGGTAGTCGGAGTGGTTGAGGCCGAGGAACACGCCGATGCGCCCGGAGAACCGATCGGGGTCAATCGCGGCGTGCTCCAGGGCGTGCACGGCCGTCTCCATCAGGAACCGCTGCTGCGGGTCGGTGATCTCCGCCTCCGCCGGGGTGAGTCCGAAGTACCCGGCGTCGAACAGCGCGGGATCCGCGAACCTTTTGCGTACGGCCACGTAGTCGGGGTCGTTGATCAGGCTCTCGGGCAGCCCGGCGGCCCGCAGCTCTTGGTCGGGGACGTTCTCATTGGGCTCCCCGCCGCTGCGCAGCAGCTGCCAGTACTCCTGCACGGAGTCGGCGCCCGGGAAGCGGCAGGCCATGCCGACGACGGCCACGGCCGGGACGTCGCCGTCCACGGGTTCGGGCAGCGCTTGGGACATGTGGATGCTCCTTGGGGAAGTCACGTGCGGTATGCGAAGGGGTCAAGCGCCGTCGGATTCGCGTGCGTACGGTGGCCGTTGCTGCCGGGCCGCGGCGATCTCCCTCTTGCGCCGAACCTGTTCGCGCCGCTGCTGCTGCGCCATGCGCCGTGCATCGATCCGCTCGTTCACCTCGGTGGCAGTCCGCTCCCCTGGCCGCCCCGGGGTCCCGGCGCTCTGTCCGGGCCGTGTGACATGGGCGGCGTACCGGCGCACCGTGGGGTGGCGGAAGAGGTCCACGATGCGGGCGTCGGGCACCAGTTCCCTGCGCACGGCGCTCAGCAGCCGGGCCACGAGGATGGAGTTTCCGCCGGCCTGGAAGAAGTCGTCATCTGGGCCGACGGAGGGGTTGGCGAGCACTTCGCGCCATACGGCCAGCAGACCGGTCTCCAGAGCGCCTTCGGGCTCCACGGTCGGGCGGGCGGGCGCGGCGAGCGGGATCTCCGGGAGGGCCCGCCGGTCCACCTTGCCGCCGGTGGTCGTGGGCAGTTCGGGCGTGGTGGCGAAGGCAACGGGGATCAGCGCATCGGGGAGTGTATGGCCGAGGCCCACGATCAGGGCAGCCTCATCAATACCGCTGCCGTGTGCGGGGACGCAATGCGCCACCAGGGCCGAGCCGGATGGGGTGCGCTGCACACACACTGCGCAGTCGGCGATTCCCGGTAGGGAGTTGAGCGCCTGCTCTATCTCCTCCAGTTCCACCCGGTGGCCGTTGACCTTGACCTGGTTGTCGATCCGGCCGACGACCTCCAGGGTGCCGTCGGGCAGCCACCGCCCCATGTCGCCAGTCCGGTACACCCGGGTGCCGGGGTCTCGGCCCAGGGTCACGAAGCGCTGCGCAGTCAGCTCTGGCTGGCCCACGTAGCCGTGAGCGACCCCGGCGCCGCCGATGACGAGCTCGCCGTACATGGCGACCGGCAGCGGAGTGAGTCGGTCGTCGACGACGTATACGTCGTTGTTGGCGAGCGGCTGCCCGATGCGGACCGGCTCGGGGGCGTCCGGCACCTGCCAGCATGTTGACCACACGGTGGTCTCGGTCGGGCCATACATGTTGAGCACGGTCGGGATGCCGAGGTCCTTGAGCCTGCGGGCCAGGGTGGCGTCCAGGGCCTCGCCGCCGACCATGAGGAGCCGCAGCCGACTCAGGGCCTTCTCCGCGTCGGGCAGCCGCAGCACGCTGCGCAGCAGGGTTGGCGTGGCCTGGAGGGCGTTGGCCCCTTCGGCGAGGATCAGTTCGGGCAGTGTGCGGGAGTCGTCGGCGCCGCCGAGAGTGAGGGTTTCGGAGGTCTCGGCGAGGACGACGGGCACCCTGCGGGCCTGTGTCCACAGAAGTTCGACGACGGAGATGTCGAAGGTCGCGGCGGTCACGGCCGCCCACACCGGGTTTTCCGGCAGCGGTACGGCCCGGTCGAGCGCGACGAACAGGTTCGTCAGGTTGTAATGGCTGACCTCTACGCCTTTGGGGTGCCCGGTGGATCCGGAGGTGAAGATGACGTAGGCGGCGTCGTCCGGGTCCGGAGTATGGGGGTCGACGGGGGGTGCACCGCTCTCCAGGAGTTCCTCGGAGCGTAGCCGGAGCGCGGCGCTGCCGCGGCAGTGGTCCGTGTACGGTCCGGCCGTCACCAGGGCCGCGCAGGCGGCTCGGTCCAGCATGGCCGTGAGCCGGTTCTGCGGCGAGCGTCCGTCGAGCGGCACGTAGACGAGTCCTGCGTGGAGAATGCCCAGGACGAGCGCCAGCAAGTCGGGCGAGCGAGGCACCAGGACGCCGACCCGCTGACCGGGACGCAGGCCCGCGTCGCGCAGGCCTGCCGCCACGCGCGCGGCGGCCGCGGCGAGCTCGCCGCGGCTCACCCGCCGTCTGCGGAAGAGGACCGCAAGGCGTTGTGGGTCCTCGGCCAGGGCCTGCCGTATCTCGTCGTACACCGGTCGTGCTGGCACGGGAACGCGCGCCGCCGCGTTCCAGGCGTCGATCCGCCGGGCGTCGGCCGGGTCCGCCAGTTCCAGGGAACCGACTGCGGCGTCCGGGTGGTCGCACATAGCGATGACCAGCCGCTCGTACAGGGCGACGAACCGCTCGGCGTCCTCGCGGGAGAGCAGCGTGTCGTTGAAGATGAGCTGTCCTTGGAGGCCCTCGGTGTCCGGCTGCACCTTGAACATCAGGTCGTACTGGGCCGAGTAGATCGGGCAGTCGGCTTGCCGGGCCTTCACGCCGGGCAGCTCCAGCTCCTCGTCCGGATAGCTCTGGAAGATGAAGAGGGACTGGAACACCGGGGAATGGGAGGCGCTGCGCTCCGGCGCCGCCGCGGAGACCACCTGGTCGAACGGAAGGTCCTGGTGGGCGAATGCCTCCAGGACTGCGCGCCGGCAGCGCCGGACGTAGTCACGGACGGACTCCTCCGCATCGATGCGGGTGCGGATGGTTATCGAGTTGAAGAACAGGCCCAGGGTCCGCTCCAGGGCCGGGTACGCGCGGTTGGCGAGTGGGCTGCCGACGGTTATGTCGTCAGTTCGAGACATCCGCGACAGCAGCAGGCTGAAGGCGGCGACGAGGGTGCCGTACATGGTGCTGCGGGTCTCGGAGCCCAGTCGGCCCACGGCCGCGACCGTGTCGGCGCCCAACCGGAAGAGGAGCTCGGAGCCGTGGAAGCTCTGCACCGTCGGCCGCTTCCGACCGGGGACCAGCTCCAACGGAGCTGGCAGGTCCGCAAGCGTCCGCCTCCAGTACGACCGCTGCCGCTCGGCCATCTCGCCGCCGAGCCAGGACTGTTCCCAAACCGCGTAGTCGGCGTAGTGGACATCGAGGTCGGCGAGCCGTGCCGCCCGGTTCTCCAGTCGAGCTGCGTAGAGCTCCGAGAGCTCCTTGCGTAGCAGCCCGGCTGACCAGCCATCGGAGATGACGTGGTGCTGGGTGAGCACGAAGGTCCAGCTCTGCGGCCCCTTCTTCAGTAGGTCGAAGCGGATGAGCGGGGCCCGGGACAGGTCGAAGCGGGTGGTGACGATCTCGAAGAGCAGCTCGTCGTGGCCGCCGTCGGTCACGTCGTGTACCCGGAAGTCCGCCGGGCACTCTGGGCTGACCAACTGCACGAGTCCGTCGTCGGTCTCCACCAGGGCAGTGCGCAGCACCTCGTGACGGTGCATCACCTTCTCGGCAGCGGCGCGCAGGGCCGCCACGTCGACGGGGCCTTCGAGGTCGTAGGCGAAGTACATGTTGTAGACGGGCAGGTCTGTGCCGAGCTGCTCGACGAGCCACAGGCGTTGCTGGGCGTACGAGGCGGGCAGCGGGGCACCTCGGTCGGCCCGTTCGATGCGGACGCTGCGGCGCGCCTCCTCCTCCCGCTGCTCCCGCAGGAAGTCGACGATCTCGGCGCGGCAGGACCGGATCTCCTGCCGGAGTTCCTCCGGTATGTCGCCGCCGTGGGCGGAGGCCAGCAGTCTGTCGCCGTCAAGAGACAGGCGAACGCCGGCGGCGGCCAGGTCGGCAAGCAGGCGTGACAGGCTCACAGTTCCACCGACTGCCAGGTCGTGTCACCGTCGGCTGCCCGGTCCTCGGACAGTTGCCGGTACAGGTGCATGGCTGCCAGCTCCTTCTCGACGAGCGTCGCCATCTCCCGGAAGGACTCCGCGGCGAGCAGGTCGCCCAGGTTGATGCGGACGCCGTAGGTTTCCCGCAGCCGGGCCAGCACCTGCACAGCGATGATGGAGTGGCCGCCGAGGGCGAAGAAGTCGTCATCCTCTTGGATGTCGTCGACGCCCAGGACATCGCGCCAGATGGCGGTGAGAACGATGGAGACGTCCTCCCGCGCCAGCGGTGCAGCGGCATCCGCGGCGGCTTCTTCCCTTGCGGCCGGTTCGGACACGTTCGGCCACCAGTGCCGCTGCCGCGCGAACGGGTAGGCGGGCAGCGGAATGCGCCGACCGAGGCTGCCGGTTCGGAGCCGCGTCCAGTCGATGTCGCCGCCGCGTTCCCAGGTGCCGGCGAGGAGGCCGAGCCACGCCGTCCAGGAGACCAGGCCCTCGGCCAGGTCGAGGCCGCCCTGTGGCACCTGTGCCGCGCAGGGGTCCATGACGGCGTCGCGGGACATCTCCGCCAGGTGGCGGGCCGTGCCCTCGTGCCCGACGGGCAGGACCGTACCCTGCTGCGCCGACCTCACCTCGATGGTCAGGGCGCTGTACGCCACCGGTTCGAGCAGCCGGTCGATCTCCTCCAGCAGCGACTCGCAGCGGCTGAGGTCCTGGCCCGCCTCCGCGAGCCCCACGGCCTGGGTGTGCAGGAGCGCGGCCCGCAGCGCAATGTCGGTGGGTAGGGCGCCCGCGACGGCGCAGGCAACGTATTCGCCGGCCCCGACGCCGACCAGCGCGTCCGGTCGGGCACCCACGTCCATGAGCGCGGTCAGGCCTCCGTACAAGCGCCATAGGCGGCGGCCTGCCTCGTCGGCGGCCCCGGCTCGCCCCAGGGCCTCGGCGAGCTGCGGCAGCCGCGCGTCGAGCTCGGCGCTAGGCGCGCCGGGCACGAGGTCCGGCCGTACGGTCACGACCCGCTCCTGGAGTGCGCGGGGCTGCGGATCGGCAGCGAGGGCCGTGCTCAGGTCGGCGGTGCGTGCGGCGACCCAGGCCCGCCGCCACGGGTGCTTGCGGCGGCCCAACTGGAGCGTGGCCGCCACGTCGGCGACCGGGAACTCCGGCTGCCGCTCCAGCTCCCGGGCGAGGGCACCTCTCAGGTGCCGGAACGCCTCCGAGGTGTGCGCGGAGAGGGGGATGATCCACGGCTCGCCGTCCGCGTTGGAGGCCGGTGCCGGTGGCGGTTCCTCGACGATCACGTGGGCGTTGGTGCCGCCCATGCCGAGGGCGGTGACTCCGGCGCGGCGCGGCTGCCCGGAGTCCGGCCATGGCCGGGTCTCGGTGTTGATGCGGATCCCGCTGTCCGCCAGGTCGATCTCCGGGCTCAGCTTGGTGTGGTGCGCGGTGGCGGGCAGGACGCCCTCCCGCACGGCCAGCGTCGCCTTGACGAGTCCGGCGATCCCGGAGGCCGTGTCCAGGTGGCCGATCGAGGACTTCACTGCGCCCACGGCGAGCGGCCCGGATGCCTTGTGCGCGGCCCGGGCCTCGCGCAGCGCGGCCAGTTCCACGGGGTCGCCGAGCGCCGTGCCCGTGCCGTGGGCCTCGACGAGGCCGACGGTGCCCAGGTCGATCCCGGCGTCTTCGGCGGCGGCGAGGATGACGTCGCGCTGGCCTGTCACCGACGGCGCGGCGAAGCTCAGCCGGTCCGCGCCATCGTTGTTCAGGGCGGAACCGCGGATCACCGCGTGCACGGTGTCCCCGTCGTGCAGGGCGTCGTCGAGCCGACGCAGGACGACGACGCCGACTCCGCTGCCGGGCACGGTGCCGTCCGCCGACGCGTCGAAGGGGCGGCACACACCAGTGGGGGAAGTCACCGCGCCGTCGCGCCAGACGTAGCCGTGCTCGTGCGGGAGCTGGACGGAGACGGCACCGGCGAGGGCGAGGTCGCAGTCACCGGCGAGGAGGCTTCGCCGGGCCAGGTGGACGGCGGTCAGCGAGGTCGAACACAGGGTGCTGACGTAAACGCTGGGGCCGCGCAAGCCCAGGTGGTAGGAGACCCGCAGGGGCAGCGAGGCAGGGTTGCCCCACTGCTCGACGTAGGTCCGGGCCACGGGGTCGTCAGGGTCGGCGAGGGCGGCGTAGCGGTTCTCCCCGCTGCCGCAGAAGACGCCCACTCGGACGCCGGGTGTGTCGGCCCAGCCCGCGTCCTCCAGCGCGTGCAGGGCCTCTTCGAGGAACAGGCGGTGCTGCGGGTCCATGGCGGCGGCCTCGGCGGGTGCGATGCCGAAGTACTCCGCGTCGAAGAATTCGACGTCGTCGATGGCTCCGGCCACCAGTACCCGGCGGGTTCCCGCGGGCGATGCGGGGGCCGCACCCTCCGTGCGCCGGACCGCAGTCTCGCCGCTCAGTAGCCGCTGCCAGTAGGCGGTGACGTCGCCGCCGCCAGGGAAACGCCCGGCGAGACCGACGATCGCTACGGCGTGCTCGGGGTGGGAATCGGTCATGACGTCTCCTCGGCTCGGTCGGCCGCGACGGCCTTGGCCACCGCGGCGACCGTCGGGTACTTGAACAGGTCGGTCACCGCGAGGGAGGGGGAGATCTCCTCTCTGATCCGCCGGTGCAGGCGGACCAACGACAGTGAGCTGCCGCCGAGTTCGAACAGACTGGTGTCACGGGGCACCCGGTCCGGGGTGGTCCCGAGGACCTCGGCCCACAGGGCGGCCAGGCGCGATTCCAGGACGGTGCGCGGGGCCTCGGAGACGGTGACCGTGTCCCCGGCTGCTGGCGTCGGCAGCGCGCGGGTGTCGAGCTTGCCGCTCGCCGTCACCGGTAGTGCGTCGAGGCGGACTACCTGTGCGGGAACCAGCGCGGCCGGCAGGCGTTCGGCCAGGTACGCCCGCACGGCCGCGCCCTCCAGCCCTTCGCTCCCCGTCAGGTAGGCCACGACGGCGTCGTCACGGTCGCGTCGTACGACCACGGCGACGTCGTCGACGTCCGGGTGCCCGAGGGCAAGTCGGCGGATCTCATCCAGCTCGACACGGATGCCGTGCAGCTTGACCTGGGAGTCCTCGCGGCCGAAGTACTCCAGCTCGCCGTCGGCTGTCCAGCGGGCCAGGTCGCCCGTGCGGTACACCCGCAGGTCCTCGCCGTCCGTGAGCGGCAGGGTCACGAATCGCTCCGCGGTCAGCTCGGGGCGGCTGACGTAGCCAAGGGCGAGCGGGGTGCCGCCGAC
Organism: Streptomyces sp. bgisy027; assembly: GCF_057710365.1. Taxonomy (NCBI): domain Bacteria; kingdom Bacillati; phylum Actinomycetota; class Actinomycetes; order Kitasatosporales; family Streptomycetaceae; genus Streptomyces; species Streptomyces sp. bgisy027. The sequence goes on along the minus strand of NZ_JBYIVZ010000081.1, from coordinate 9,444 downwards.
GCAAAGTTCGCCCACGAAGCCCGCGGGCAGGGGTTGGTCGCCGGCGCCCAGGACGAAGACTCGGGCGCCGGGAACAGGGCGGCCGATCGGCATCCGTGGGCCTGTGTCCGTTGGGCGGCAGTGATGAGCCGTCGTCTCGATGGCGGCCTCGGTGGGGCCGTAGAGGTTGACGACCTCGCACCCCCACACCGACCGCACCGCCTCAACGACGGCAGGGTCCAGGCTCTCGCCGCCGGCGAAGACCCGGCGCAGAGAGTCGGGCGGTGCCGCCTCCTGCTCGGCGAGCACGCTCTTCAGGAGCGTCGGCACGAACTGGGCGACGGTCACCCGGTGTTTGCGCATCTCGTGCAACAGGTGGCGCGGATCACGGTGGGCCCAGTCGGGGGCGATGACGATCTCCGCACCCAGGGCGAGCGGCGTCAGGTACTCCCAGAGGGAGGCGTCGAAGACCGGAGGCGTCTTGAAGTAGAAGCGGTCCTGGTCGGTGAAACCAAAGTCTCTGATCTTCCAGGCGATGTTGTTTGCGATGGCCCGGTGCGGTACGGCGACGGCCTTGGGCAATCCGGTACTGCCGGACGTCGTGATGACGTACGCCGTGTCGGTGTCGCGTACCGGCGCCGGGTCGAGAGCCGACTCTGCGTCAGCTGCTGTGAGTTCGTCCAGCGCGATCACCGGCAGGTCCTGCGCCGTGCCCGTCACGTCGTCGCGCGTGCGGACCACCACGGCCCGCGCCTTTGCGTCGGCGATCACGAAACCGCGGCGGCGCACCGGCTGTTCCGTGTCGACGGGCAGGAAGGCCAGCCCCGACCGAAGGACGGCCATCGCCGCGATCACGTACTCCGGCGAGCGGGGCAGGCACAGCGCGACGGGCGACCCCGGGGACAGGCCCAGGGCGGTCAGCCGGGCCGCGAGGGTGCGGGTGCGCGCGTCGAGTTCGCCGTAGCCGATCTCGGTGCCCTCGTACCGCAGGGCGGTACGCTCCGGGGCCGCCTGGGCACGGGCAACGAATGCCTGGTGGAGGGGGGCATAGGGCAGTGCCGGTTCCGGGGCGCCCCAGTCCGCGACGACCTGCGTCAGTGCCGTGCGGTCCATCAGCCGGACCGCGGCGGCCGGGGTGGCAGGTTCCTCCAGAAGCTGGACCAGCACTTCGTGGAAGGCGTCGGCAAGGCTCCGCGCCGTTTGCTCGTCGTAGAGCGCGGTGTTGAACTCCAACCGTCCGGTCACCCGGCCATCCGCATCGTGGAGGTCGAGCAGCAGGTCGGCCTTGCCGTCACGGGTGTCCAAGGGGAGCTTGCGCGTCACCGTGCGCGCCAGGGAGAAGTCGTCGTCGGTGTCGGTCAGGGAGACCATCGCGGCACCGCGCAGTCCGTCCGCGGGGTTCGCGGCCCTGACCTGCTCCCACATGGCGTCCAGCGGTGCGCCGCGGTGGTCCATGCTCTCCATCAGGGCTCCGTGGACATCGCGTGCGAAGTCCAGCAGAGTCGCGTCCGCAAGGCCAGGACTGCGATAGACCAGCAGGTCGGTGAACGGCCCCACGACCAGTTCGAGTTCTATCCGCTGCGGATCAGCGGCGGGATAGGTCAGCAGCACGTCCTCAGACCGCAGGAAGTGCCGCAATACGACCGCGAAGGCGGCCATGTGGAGGGCGAACGGGGTGCACTTCAGACGGGCCGACCGCGCAGCCACACCCTCAGGGATGCGGACGGGCGCGGATGCCTTCGCAATGCGCTGTGTCCTGTGAGTGCTGCCGACCGAGGGTGGTGAGTTGATCTCCCGCAGGTCGTGCAGATAGGTCTCCCAGTACTTGCGGGCGTCCGCCTCGACGGCAGGATCCGCGAAGCGCCGCTGTTGCCACTCGACGTAGTCCGCGAATCCAGGGCTTCGAGGCTCTGCGTCGCCGTCGGCAGCGGACCGGCCGTCGGATGCGTACTCCTCGGCGAGGTCGCGTAGGAAGACGGACACGGACAGCGCGTCCATGACTAGGTGGTCGAATACGAAGAGGAGGACGGCGCTTCCCGGTGCGCTGCGGAAGAGCTGGACCCGGAAGCGTGGTCCCGTGTTCGTGAAGGGCGCGCAGGCCGCCTCGCCGACGGCGGTGCACACCTCGTCCGCGGCGCACGAGGTGACGCGGACGACCCGCGCGGGCACGGCTCCCAAGCGCTGTCTAGGGTCGCTGTCCGCGCTGTCGTCGATCTCCAGGAGCAGGGCGTTGTGCCGTCGTGCGACGGTACGAACCGCGCGGTCGAACGCCTCGTCGTCAACGGGTCCAGTCACCTCATAGGCGACCGGCACGTTGAAGACGTCGCTGCCAGGGTCGAGTTGCCGGGCCGTCCAGATGCGGCGTTGCTGCTGGGAGAGGGGAAAGTCCATGTGGATCACCGGAGTTCAGCCGCGATCGACCGGCGCTCCCACGCCTCACGGTCGCGCAGGTAGCAGGGGTGCTCGCCGATGATGGACGTTGTCTCTGCCCGTCCAGCGGACAGCCGCCAGCCGACGATTCCGCTCACCTTCTTCAGACACGTGTCAACGAACGCCTGGCAGGCCAGGCGCAGTTCGCCGAACCAGCGGCCCTCCAGCGCCTCGCGCACCCAGACCTGCTCGACGCCGATCTTCTCCCGGAGGGTCTCGGCCTCCAAGACCGCGGTCTCCAGGTGGCGGCGCGATGCGAGGAGCAGGCGGGCGGCCGGCATCTCGCGGATCTCCAGGACCTTGGAGCCGTCGGCCAGGTGCTCCAGACCGCTGTAGCGGCCGAGCCCGAAGGCGCCGGCCCGGGTGTTGAGCGTCTCGATGAGCGCCTCCAGCTTGAGCTTCTCACCGTCGACGGCCACGGGGGTCCCGGCGTCGAAGGTGATCTCGACGTGGTCCGACGCGGTCGCGTCGCGCAGGCAGCTCCAGCGATAGAACTCCTCGGGCACGGCGTGTGCCTCGGGGTCGTCGAGCAGTCCGGACTCGAACTCGCGGCACCACAGGTTGGAGTCGCTGCTGACGGCGCGCGTTGCCATCTCGTCGACGCCCGCTGCCTTCAGTTCGTGCATCTTCTGGCCGCGGTCTACGGGGTCGAGATCGTATGGGCTGCCGTAGCTGCCGCGGAATCCCAATAGACCAAGTGCTCCGTTGATGCGGCGCAGGGAGTTCTGGGAGCGATTGGCGGTGTGAAGGACAGCCGTGGCGCCGATCCCCTCGGCCACCTCCATGACGGTCTTGGCGATGAGGGGACGGCTCAGGGTGGAACTGACGGGGTGGGTGTCCAGGTACACACCGTGAGCCGCGATGGCGGGACGCACATAGAGTTCGGCGAACTCCGAGCGGGCATCGACGTGGTGGAACCGTACGCCGATCTTCCCCGCGATGCGCGCCTTCTCCTCGCTGGTCTCGTCGCCGCCGAGATCGATGCTGACCGCGTGGACATCGGAGGCACCAGCCTGGACGAGGCGGAGCAACAGGTAGCTACTGTCGAGCCCGCCGCTGAACAGCGTCACGACCGGTCTGCGGAGGTCGAATCCGTGGTCGGTCAGATCACGGAAGGACCGTATCAATTGGCCGTACAACGGCGATTCTCCTTGAAACACTCGAAAGGCGCGGTGGGGGACGCGGGCCAGCCGGGGGCGAGACGGGACGGAGCGGCTCAGCGAAGGCGGCGGTCGAGCGTGGCGGCGAGCCCCGTGACGGTCGGGTTGCGCAGCAACTCACGCATGGAAATAGGGATCCCGAGGACCGACTGCAGCTGCTTCACTGCGCGGACGGCCTTGAAGGAGTCACCCCCGGCCTCGAAGAAGTCGTCGTCGGGGCCCAGGTCGGGGGCGGTGAGGATGCGGCTCCAGATCTCAGTGATGGCATCCTCTAGGCCCTGTTCGGCCGCCGCCGACTGGTCCGCGGGCGCGGACGTCATCGCCTCGGGTGCCGCCCACTTGGCGAGCAGGTCGCGGTCGATCTTGCCGTTCTGGGTCAGGGGAAGAGCGTCGACGGTGCGCAGCGTGGCGGGGACCATGTAGCTGGGGAGGCGTTCCCGCAGGGCGGTGCGCAGCCGGTCGGTCGCCTCGGACCCACCGGGCAGGACGACGAATGCCGTCATACGGGCGTCGGCGCCACTGCCGGTGACAGTCACCGCCGCCTGCTGTGCGCCGCCGTGGCGGACGGCGGTGGTCTCGATTTCACCGAGCTCGATGCGGTATCCACGGATCTTGACCTGGCGGTCCACGCGGCCGAGAAACCTCAGGTCACCGCTCGGCTCCCGCTGCACCAGGTCGCCGGAGCGGTAGAGCCGGCCGCCCGACCCTCCGAGGCGGTCCGGGACGAACCGCCCCTTGGTGAGCTCGGGCCGGTTCAGGTAGCCGATCGCGAGTCCCGCGCCACCGATGTACAGCTCGCCAGGGGCACCGTCGGGGACCGGGCGTCCGTCCTCGTCGAGGATCCACAGCACGGTGTCATCGACGGCATCGCCGATGAGCACAGTGTCTGGCGCGGGATCGCGTGGGCACTCCCAAGCGGTGCAGTAGATGGTGCACTCGCTCGGGCCGTACAGATTCGTCAGGGAGGCGGTGGACCGTGCCTGGAAGTGGCGAACGAGCGCGGGACTGAGCGGCTCACCGCCGGTCAATACGGCGCGCAGGCCGTCGAAACGAACATCCTCGTCATGCGCCAGCAAGAAGAGGTCGAGCAGGGAGACCACGCAGTAGAGCACCGTCACGCCCTCGTCGCGCATGAGCCGGTCCAGATACTCCGGTTCGCGCTGGCGGCCGTGCTCGGCGACGATCACCGTGGCGCCGAACATGAGCGGCCAGTAGACCTCGATGAGGAACATGTCGAAGCTGCACGCCGTGTGGTGGACCATCCGGTCGGACGGGCCAAGGCGGTGGGAGTGCTGTAGGGCGTTCAGACGGCTGGTCACCGCGCGGTGGCTGATGAGCGATGCCTTAGGAGCGCCAGTAGACCCGGAGGTGTAGATGACGACCGCCGGTTCGTCCTCCAGGTCTGCAACCGGCTCCCAGGCGATCGAGTCCGATGCGGGCGCGCAGTCTTCCATGAGAAGGACGGGCAGACGGGATCCTGCGCCGAGGCGGCCGCTGAGCGCCCGGTCGGTGACGACCAGCCGTGGATCACAGTCCTCAAGCATCCCGCGGGTGCGTTCCGGCGGATCGCCCACGTCGATCGCGACGTGCGATCCGCCCGCGAAAACCACAGCCAGAATGACGACGACGAATTCAGAAGAACGGTTCAGGTAAACGGCAACACGATCGCCGGGCCGCACACCGGAGTCCCGTAGCTTTTGGCACAAATATATAACACGAATGAGCAGGTCTTTACCCGTGACCTTCTCTCCGTCTTCAATCAGAGCGACGTGGTCGGGGTGCGCTGCAAGCCGTCGATAAAGGGCAACATCAAGCCTGTTTCCTACTGGCACGTACCTCTCCTCGGATAACCATGTTCCGGCCCGTTTCAAGATCGCAGCAGGAAGACTAGCCCGGCGGATTAGATTCACCGAAGAGCAACTCGTGTGACTAGTGTCACTGCCATAAATGATGGAAGGTGCAGCCCTGGGTTCACGTACACTCGCCAGCCATTACATCGGCAGATTGCCGACACAAGGGGTGAAAAGAACTGTGAAAGCGACTCTTTCCGCCAAAGCGGCGAGCTCTGCCTCCGAGGTTCATGACGCGCTGATAACGACTGGGTTCGGCCCGTTTTTTGCCACTCCATGCGGAGTGCTAGCGCCCTTGCTTTCCCTGCTGGCGCAGCGGCCGGATTACCACGTGGTCGCACGCGAGGACAGCGCCGTGGGTATGGCCGCCGGGGTGAGCCTGAGCGGCGGTCTCCCGGTGGTACTGATGCAGAACTCCGGGTTCGGGCAGTCCGTGAACGCCCTCGCCTCCCTGACCCTGCCGTACCGTCTGCCATTGCTGCTGATCGTCAGCATGCGCGGCACAGGCCCGGACACGACCACGGAAAATCTGGCCATGGGCCAGCTCACGCCCACGATCCTCGACGGACTCGGCGTGGGATCCGAATACCTCACCGGCGAAACGGCGCATACACAGATGAAGTCCGCCCACGACGCGGTCGCCGTCGAGAAGCGCGCGTTCTGCTTCCTGATCCGCCCTGACGAGTTCGAGTGGAGTGTGTGAGGCCATGCCGCTGCTGAAGACTCCGGCGATCGCCGCAGCCCTGAGTGCTCTGCCCGAAGCACCCACCGTTTTCACCACCGGGTACACGTCCCGGATCGGCGCGTCTCTGGGCGAGCGGGAGAACCACTTCTACATGACCGGCTCCATGGGATTGGCGGCCAGTGTGGGTATCGGCATCGCCCTCGCCACCCAGCGCACCACGCTGGTGCTCGACGGCGATGGAAGCGTGCTGATGAACCCTGGTGGTCTGATATCCGCCGCTGCGGCGAAGAATCTTGGGCTGATCCACGTGGTGCTGGATGACGGATGCTACGACTCAACCGGGGGCCAGCCGTCGCCCGCCCCCGAGGTCGACCTCACAGGGTGGGCAACGTCTGCCGGAATCCCGTCGGTGCACGTGGTGGACACTGCGGAGGAGCTGACACGCATCCTGCGCCGCGAAAGCGAAAAACCGGCCACACCGGTATTCGTCCGCTGCATGGTGCGACCGGACTCCACTCCCCCGCCGCCCCGAATTACCGACGACCTGCCCTCCGTCGCCCGGCGCTTCACGCGGTATGCGGGCCATGACTAACAGCCCCTGCCTACCACCCGCGTCGGCTGGTAGGCGCGTCATCCTGTAGCGGCCGGGCTTGCCGGCACCCGCACGACCACCAGTGCCCCGGCCTCCCAGGTGAACTCAGGGCCGGGCTCTTCTCAGGCTGGAGCACGGGGATGCCCGCCACCACCTGCCGAGTCCCTGGGAGGACGCGCCGGTCCAAGTTCGCGCCAAAGACCGTGGGCAAGCATCGGCAACCCAAGCTCCACGTCCCGCACGACATCCTGCCTATGAGCCTTGAGCGTCCTCGTCTCGCCGGGCCTGAGTTGGCAGGAACCGTGCGCGGCGAGCAGTGCGGATGTCCCGCCGGCGGGACATCCGTTCACAACCAGGCCTCGGCGAGCTTGGACAGGTCCGGCATGTTGCAGGGCGCGCTACCCGTCGGCGTGGGCCGACACCACGCAGACCGTCGCACGGCGCGGTGAGCACGTTCGGCTTCCTGCCCCAGTGCAGGGGCGACGCTTTCAGGACGAAGGAACTTCCCGGCCCGAGCTCACACAGGCCTCAGATCTCCGCCCATCCTCCGGTGGGAATCGGTTCCTGAAGCCAACCGCGCTCCTCGAACACAAGGCGCGGTTCGTCGAGGTCAACGCCCGGTACCCACCGAAAGAGCTACTGCCCAGCGAGGTGAAATCCGGACTATTGCCGCCAATCCCCACCTCGTGAACCAATCTTTTACGGTCGCGACAGCAGAACGATCTAGACCGCAACTCGAACGCAATGTAACAATGCGCTCACGGTAGGACGGGGTTGCTTGCTCTTCCAAGACACGGCAGCCGGAAGCCGTTGACTAATGGACCATTGTTGAAACGGGGAAGAGGCCGAATGTTGAGACGTAGCGATAGCAGCGTCCGCACGCCGCTGTCACGTCGCCCAGATTTCTCGCATCAATCAGCGCATCAGGGCGTCGGACCTGACCTGTAGTCATGGGGTTCACCGTCGGCGCAGTTCCGACACACGCTTGTGAATAGAGTGCTCCGCTGCTCACGTACGCAACGGACTTCACCATTTCTCGCGTCGAACCATCAGTCAGCTCTGCACCAAGGAAGTTTTCTGCATGGGGAAAGTAGCCGATCCACTAGTTGCACCCACGCCTCGACTCAACCCTCAGGCATTCACTCACCGGACCAGTCTATCCCTGCCCCCTGACTTCCCACTGGCGGAATGGAAACGCTTCGGTAAACATCTGTTTCTCATCTCGGACTCCTCAAGCTGGTGGATCGGCGACTGGCTGATTTACGGCCAGGAGAAGTACCCCAACCGATACCGGCAGGCGGCAGAGGAGACAGGGCTGGATTACAAGACACTACGCAATTATGCCTGGGTCTCTCGGCATTACGCAGTGCCCGAACGGCATCCGAATCTCAGCTTCCAGCATCACGCGGAGGTCGCTTCGGTGGAGCCCGCGGAACGCGCGATTTGGCTAAAACAGGCCGCCCAGGAGGGCTGGTCACGGAACATGCTCCGCCAGCAGGTGCGCCAGACGCTAATCGCTCCGCAGAAGGAACCCGAGGAGCGCGTACTTCTACGGATGGATGTCAGCAGCGAGCAGGGGAAGAGATGGGCGAGTGCCGCCGAGCGCCACGGCCGTGAACTGACAGAGTGGATGGTCCTCTGCCTCGACCGCGAGGCGAGCCGGCAGGACTCACCCGGACGCTGAGAACCCATTTGGCCCGCCTCAAGTCTGTGGCGTCTTCCAGCCGTCCGGCGGCGGAAGCCCTGGCGCCTCACCGGGCGCGCCCGCTCACCGCACCTGGAGAATCCGCAGCCCAAGGCAGACACCTTCACGCCTCAGCTCGCGCTTTAGGTCCCGCTGGAGTTCCCCGGCGGCGCCGCCGAAACGCCCCTCGCCCTACTCCGCCGGGACGAACCGCAGCTTCGCAGGGTTCCCCACGATGGCAAGAACGGCGATCGACAGCTCGTTGACGATGGAGGGTCCGCCCTGGTCGAGGCGCTGCCCGAGCAGGTCGGAGGTGAATCCGCTCGCGTCGACCGAAGTCAGGTCCACGCCCTGGGCACCAACGGCGGTCACCGTGAACGGTCCCGCCCGAAGGCCGTCGGCGCGCGGGATCTCGGCGCCCTTCGTCACGCCGACCGTGCAGCTTCCGTCTGCACATGCCCGTAGCTGGGGTTGACGGCTTCGGCGGCTTCACCGCGGTCGGCGACGGCGAAGAGGAGAGCTTCGTGGGCGGGGGCGAGGCGGGCGATGGTTCGGCCGAACGCGGGGGTGCGGCTGGCGCCGCCGCCCCCGCGTCGCCGCCCGAGTCGGAGCCGCAGCCGGTCAGCGCGGCGGCAAGCGTCAGTCGCAGACGGTCCCCGCCGGGCCGCACGCCGCAGACAGCCTGGCCCTACGGCGGGCCGCTGATTCCGCTGCGGTCATGGGACCGTTCTATACGCGGGTGCCCGGGGCGAACACGATCTCCGAGCCCCGCAGCGGCAGGCTGGCGGGGAGAGGATCGTTGCGCATGCCGCCCAGGCGTATGCGTCCGTTGGCGCTTAGCTCACCAGGGGTGGGTGTGACGATGCCGACCTGGGTGATGCGGCACGTGTTCAGGGGGTCCCACGCGACTGTCGTCTTGTCAGTCACGGTACCGATGAGTACGCGACGGTCATTGTCAGCAGTCTCGCAGCAGACTCGTAACGCGTAACCTTGACGGGCCGCCACGTCCTGGGTGATGACGTTATCGGGGCTAAAGACCCATTCGACATGCCCTTCCCGCGCAC